>NZ_JBSGZJ010000421.1:0-6212 GCF_053610925.1 Streptomyces sp. NPDC054847
GGGGGGGGCCCCCCCACGGCCCCGAAGTCTGGCTGTACGTCAGTGGGCGGTGGACCGGACCGCGTCCTGGATCAGTTCGGCCACGGCCTTCGGCTGGGAGAGCATGACGAGGTGCGAGGAGTCGACCTCGACGGTGGTCATGCCGGCGCGCTCGTAGCCGTAGCGCTCCACCTCGGGATTGATGGTCCGGTCGGAGGTGGCGACCAGGCCCCACGAGGGCTTGTTCTTCCACGCCGCGACGGGAGCCGCCTCCGAGAAGGCACGTGCCGCCAGGGGGCGCTGGGAGACGGCGAGCACCGCGGCGAGGTCGGGGTCGACGTCCGCCGCGAAGAGGGCGGGGAACTTCTCGATCTCCACCGAGACGTCTGTACCGGTCTCCGTGGAGCCGGCCACCGGGAACGGGGTGTAGACGAGCGCGTCGGCGAGACCGGAGTCGGGGAAGCGGCCCTGCAGCTCGCCCAGGCTCTCTCCCTCCTCCAGCGCATATCCCGCGAGGTAGACCAGTGCGCGGACGTTGTCCTCCGTGCCGGCGAGGGTGATGACGGCGCCGCCGTAGGAGTGCCCGACCAGGATCACGGGGCCTTCGACGGCGCGGATCACCGAGGCGATGTACGCGGCGTCGTCGACGAGGCTGCGGTTGGGCACCGCCGGAGCCACCACCTTCAGGCCGGCGGCGGTCAGTTCGGGGATGACGCGGGCGAAGCTGGAGGCGTCGGCGAAGGCGCCGTGGACCAGGACGACGGTGGGGCGGGCGTGTCGGGACATACGAAAACTCCTCGGTGCGTGAACTGGGGACGGGTCTGGGGATGCGGGAGATGGATGCGCGGTGCTTCACAGGCCGAAGCGGGCGCGCCTTGCCTCGGGAACCAGGTCGGTGTACTCGGGGTGCTTGCCGATCCAGCCCCGGATGAATGGGCAGTACGGCAGGACGCGCAGCCCACGGGCCCGGGCGTCGTCGAGCGCTCCCCGGGCGAGGAGACCGCCCAAGCCCCGGCCGGCGAACCCGCTGTCGATCTCCGTGTGGATGAAGGCGATCTCGCCCTCCGAGAGGTGGTACTCGGCGAATCCCGCGGTCTCGGTGCCGTCGTCGCCGGCGAGGATCTCGTACCGGGACTTCTCGGGCCGGGCCGTCACCTGCGGTTCCATGGGTGCTCCTGTGCGGTCGTGGTGCGACGGGGTGGGTGGGGGCCGGTGTCAGAGCGTGCGGCGCACGCCCGCCTGGCGTTCCAGGTTGCGCAGTTGGACGCCCAGGTCGCCTTCCACGGCGATGTGGGCGGGGCCGCTGCGGCCGATGGGCAGGACCTGCTCGCTGCGCATGTCCTCGAGCATCAGGGCGAACGCCGTGTACATCGCCACGAGCGCCACCACGAGGCCGAGCGCACCGGCCGTGAGCGTCAGCCATTCGGCGCCGGTGATGCCCGCGAGGCCGGTGGCCGCCCAGCGGGGCAGGGAGACCGCGAGGACGAACCACAGCGCGCGCTTGGGCCGCGTCACGGCAGTCATCAAGGCCCCGAAACAAAGGAGGGCCAGGTTGAACACGCCAAGGACCTCGAGGCCGTCGGCCGCGCCGCTGAACATGACGAGCGCGTACGCCAGCCAGCTGCCGGCGAACACCGCCATCAGCGTCGCCGCGATCACGTCACGGGCGCCGAAAGCCAGGATGCTCACCAGGAGTTGGAGGACGAAGGCCGGCAGCACCGTGAAGGCGACGGCGCTGCGGGCCGTCTCGTCGAAGATCCCGAGCTGCAGGCAGCCTGTCATCACGGAGGCTATGGCCACCGCGAAGAAGCCGAGCGGCATGGGTGAGGCGATGGGGCGCAGGTTGATGCGTGTCATCGACCGGAGGTCCGGTTCGAAACGTCGTCCCGGGAGAGCGTCCGGCGAGGCCGCCGGGGTGTCGCCGCTGTCGGCGGCGGGGGAGGCTGCGGTCATCGGGTGGATCTCTCTTTCAGTGCTCGAAGCAGGGGTCGACGAAGGACGGCGTCGTGTCGCGAACGGAGCCGCGGGCGACGCGCCACCGGCGGTGCTGCTCGGACTCGGCGACGGCCTCGGCCACCAGCGACGCCTGACGCGCACCGCTCTGGTAGCCGCCGAAGTGGGCCACGGGGCTCCAATCCGGGCTCACCGGCGGGACGGGCTCGTCGAGACCCTCGTACTCGGCGGAGGCGTGGACGATCCGGCCGCCGACGACGGTGAGTACGGATTCGATGTCGGGGATGACGACCTCGGGCACGGTGAGGTAGTCGTCGGACAGGATCGCGAGGTCGCCGTAGAAGCCCTCGCGGAGGATTCCCTTGACGTCCTGCTCGCCGGTGAGCTCCGCCCCGCCGCGGGTGTAGAGGCCGAGGGCGGTCTCCCGGTCGATCAGGTTCCCGGCCGGACTGAGGGCCGTGCCTCCGACGGTGCGCCCGGTGACCAGCCAGTGGAGCGCGACCCACGGGTTGTACGAGGAGACGCGGGTGGCGTCCGTGCCGGCGGCGACGGTCAGGCCCCGGTCGAGCATGGCCCGGACCGGCGGCGTGTGGGCGGCGGCCTCGGCGCCGTAACGGTCGCGGAAGGCGGTGCCCTGGAAGGACATGCGGTTCTGGACGGAGAGGGCACCGCCGAGGGCGGCGATCCGGTCCAGGCTGTCGGCCGAGACGGTCTCCGCGTGGTCGAAGAGCCAGCGGTTGTCGCCGGGGAAGAGCCCTTCCGCGGCGAGTTTCTCGAAGACGGCCAGGTCGCGGCGGATCGTCTCGTCGTAGGTGGCGTGGAGCCGGAAGCCCCAGCCGTTCTCCATCAGGAGCCGTACGGCGCTCTCGAACTCGGCCTCGTACCCCGCGGCGAGTTCGGGCCGGGGTTCGGAGAAGTTCTCGAAGTCGGCCGCGGCCCAGGTCAGGTTCTCGCCCGCGCCGTTGAGCCGCAGCCACTCGTCCCCGTCACCGGGCTTCACCATCTCCGTCCAGCGCTTGAGGTCGGCGAGCTCCTGACCGGCCGTCTGCGGGAACAGGTGGTAGGCGATCCGCAGGGACAGCTCCCCCGACCTCGCGAGGTCGACGACGGTGGCGTAGTTGTCGGGGAAGTTCTGGAAACCGCCGGCGGCGTCGACCGCCGAGGTCAGTCCGAAGCGGTTCAGCTCACGCAGGAAGTGACGGGTCGACGTGCGCTTGTCGGCCTCGTCGAGGGCCGGCGCCTTGGCCAGTGTCGAGTACAGGATGAGCGCGCCCGGCGCCGCGAGGAGGACGCCGTTGGGTTCGCCGTCCCGGCCCCGTACGATCTGCCCGCCGCGGGGATCCGGGGTGTCGCGAGTGAACCCGGCCGCCTGGACCGCGGCCCGGTTCATCAGGGCCGACTGGTACAGGTGCAGGACGAAGACCGGGGTGTCGGGGGCGGCGGCGTTGAGCTCGGCGACGGTCGGCATCCTCCGCTCGGCGAACTGCTCGGCGGTCCAGCCGCCCACGACCCGGATCCACTGCCCCTTCGGGGTGCGGCCGGCCTGCTCGCGCAGCATCGCGAGGGCGTGGCGGAGGCTTCGTACGCCGTCCCAGCGCAGTTCCAGGACGTAGTTCAGGCCGCCCCTGATGACGTGCAGGTGCGAGTCGTTGAGGCCGGGGATCACCCGGCGGCCCAGCGCGTCGACGACCTTCGTTCCCGGCCCGACGAGATGGGCCAGGTCGTGGTCGTCGCCCAGGGCCGCGACCCGGCCGTCGCGGATCGCGACGGCACGGGCCTCGGGGCGGTCGGGGTCACCGGTGAAGACCTTGGCGTTGCGGACGAGGAGGTCGACGTGCTCGTGTTCCCGCCGCGGGCCGGGGACGAGGCCCGCCACCGGCATGCTTGCCGACGGCCCGTGTGCCGAGCGTCCGTGCGTCGACGGCCCGGTCATGCGAGGGCCTTGCGGAGGGCGTCGGTGGCGAGGCCGATGGCGAGTTCCGCGGCCTGCGTCTCGCGCAGCGCGTTCAGCATGACGAAGTCGTGGATGGCTCCCTGGACGCGCAGGGCGGTGACGGGGACGCCGGCGGCGCGGAGCTTCGCCGCGTACGCCTCGCCCTCGTCGCGCAGGACGTCGGCCTCCGCGGTGATGACCAGGGCCGGCGGCAGGCCGGTCAGCTGCTCGGTGGAGGCACGCAGCGGTGACGCGGTGATCTGAGCGCGCTCGGCCTCTTCGGTCGTGTACTGGTCCCAGAACCACTTCATGGCGTCACGGCGCAGGAAGTAGCCCTCGCCGAAGGCGTGGTACGAGTCGGTGTCGAAGCCCGCGTCGGTCACGGGGTAGAAGAGGACCTGGTGGGCGATGCGGACGTCGCCGCGCTGCTTGGCCATGAGAGTGAGGGCGGCGGTCATGTTCCCGCCGACCGAGTCGCCCGCGACGGCGATCCGGGTGCCGTCGAGGTCCTTGTGGTGTCCCTCGCGGGCGATCCACTGGGCGACGCTGTAGTTCTGCTCGATGGCGACGGGGTAGCGCGCCTCGGGCGAGAGGTCGTAGTCGGGGAAGACGACGGCCGCCCGAGTGCCGACGGCGAGTTCGCGGACGAGCCGATCGTGGGTGTGGGCGTTGCCGAAGACCCAGCCGGCGCCGTGGATGTAGAGGATGACGGGGAGCGGGCCGGTAGCGCCGCGGGGGCGGACGATCCGGGCGCGGACGTCGCCGGTCGGGCCGCCGTGGACGGTGACCCATTCCTCGTCGACGGCGGGCAGCACGACGCCTTCACCGCTCTGGACACCGTCCACGGCCTTGCGGCCGTCCTCCACGGGGATCTCGTACAGGAACGGCGGCTGTGCGGTGGCGTCGGCGAAGGCCTGGGCAGCGGGTTCGAGTATCGGTGTGTTCGGCATGAGAGGTTCTCCTTCGTGGGTCCTACGAGTGGGTGCTGCTCAGTGGGTGGCGCGCATGGCGTCGATGATCACGTCGGTGACCACGGCCGGGACGGCCACGGCGTGCAACGCGTCCACCTCCGTGGTGTGGGAGCCGCGCGCCGTGCCGTGCACCGTTCGGCGGCCGGCGGGACGTGCTGGTCAGCGGTGGTGATCAGCGCCCACAACGGGTTCGCCGGATGCTTGTGTCGGTGCGGTGCGGCGGTCTTCTGAGAGGCCGTACGACTCCAGGAGGCGCAGCCAGACCTCGCTGACCGTCGGGAAGGCCGGGACGGCGTGCCACAGACGCTCGAGCGGGACTTCTCCCACAATGGCGACGGTGGCCGTGTGGATGAGTTCGGTCGCCATCGGGCCGGTGAGGGTGCAGCCGACGACGACTTCGCGGTTCTCGTCGACGACGAGCTTGGCGTGGCCGCGGTAGTCGTCCGCGTACAGCGCGGCTCCGGCGACGTCGTCGATGCGGTACTCCACCGCGCGGACCGCGACTCCCGCTTCGCGTGCCGCGCGTTCGGTGAGACCGACGCACGCGACCTCGGGGTGGGTGAAGACCGCCTGGGGGACTGCGAAGTGGTCGGCCTCCGCGCGCCATGCCCGCCGGCGGCCGGTGTCGGCAGGACGGCCGGCGGCGCGCTCGGCGATCGCAGCGGCGCAGGCGCGGGCCTGGTACTTGGCCATGTGGGTCAGCGGCGCGCGGTGGTTCACGTCGCCGACCGCGTAGAGCCAGTCCCCGTCGAGGGCGGTGACGCGGCAGGTGTCGTCGACCGGGAGCCAGTCGCCGACCGGCAGGCCGACGGTCTCCAGGCCCAGGTCCGAAGTGCGCGGCCGGCGGCCGGTGGCGGCAAGTACCTCGTCGCAGACGAAGGCGGCTCCGTCGTCGGTCTCCACGGTCACGCTACGGGTGGTCTCGTCACGGGTGACCCGCGTGGCCGAGACCCCGAAGCGGATCGTGACGCCCAGGCCGGTGAGCCCCCTGGTGACCTCTTCGCCGGCGCACGGCTCCCAGCCGGTCAACAGGGCCTGGTCGCGGACGAGCAGGGTGACGGAGGAGCCGAGAGAGCGCCACGCGGTGGCCATCTCGCAGGCCACGACCCCTCCGCCGATGACGACGAGCCTCGCGGGCACCGCATCGGACGTGGTGGCCTGCCGGTTGGTCCACACACCGATCCGGTCGAGCCCTTCGACCGGCGGCAGCGCGGGCTGCGTGCCGGGGCAGAGGACGACCGCGAGCCGGGCCCGCAGGGTGCGGACCGTGCCGTCGGCCCCGGTCACCTCCACCCGGCGCTCTCCGGCGAGCCGGCCGTGTCCTCGTACGAGGGGTATGCCGGCGCTGTTCAGCCAGTCGGCCTGGCCGGTGTCGT
>NZ_JBSGZJ010000422.1:0-6207 GCF_053610925.1 Streptomyces sp. NPDC054847
GGGATACCCCAGCCGAGCGTCTACGTGATCTACTCACCACCTGAAACCAGGCGGTGTTGCGACGACCCCTTGAACCCAAGCACGTCCCGCGGGGGCCTTCGACGTGCCCGTGCCCTGCCCGGTACTCGAACAGTCCATAGTGGGTGGCGACGTCCACTCCACGAGGAAGGGCAGGTTCTGCGATGCCGCAGCAGGTGCAAGGTGTGATCGCACCCGGGAAGAACGAGCCGGTACGGGTCGAGACGATCATCGTCCCCGACCCGGGGCCGGGCGAGGCCGTGGTGAAGGTGCAGGCGTGCGGGGTCTGCCACACCGATCTGCACTACAAGCAGGGTGGGATCAACGACGACTTCCCGTTCCTGCTCGGCCATGAGGCCGCAGGCGTCGTCGAGTCGGTCGGCGAGGGCGTCACCGACGTAGAGCCGGGCGACTTCGTGATCCTCAACTGGCGTGCTGTGTGCGGCCGCTGCCGCGCGTGCCTGCGCGGGCGCCCCTGGTACTGCTTCGACACGCACAACGCCCGGCAGAAGATGACCCTCACGGACGGCACCGAGCTCTCGCCCGCGCTCGGCATCGGAGCCTTCGCGGAGAAGACCCTGGTCGCCGCCGGGCAGTGCACGAAGGTCGACCCGGCGGCCTCCCCGGCGGTCGCCGGACTGCTCGGCTGCGGTGTGATGGCCGGCATCGGCGCCGCCATCAACACCGGCCAGGTGGGCCGCGGTGACTCGGTGGCCGTCATCGGCTGCGGCGGCGTGGGCGACGCTGCGGTCGTCGGCGCGCGGCTGGCCGGGGCCGCCCGGATCATCGCCGTCGACATCGACGACCGCAAGCTCGAGACGGCGAAGAAGATGGGCGCCACCCACACCGTCAACTCGGCGTCCACCGACCCCGTCGAGGCGATCCGCGAACTCACCGGAGGCTTCGGCGCCGACGTCGTCATCGAGGCCGTGGGCCGGCCGGAGACGTACGAACAGGCCTTCTACGCCCGTGACCTGGCCGGCACCGTCGTCCTCGTCGGCGTGCCCACCCCCGAGATGAAGATCGAACTGCCGCTGCTGGACGTCTTCGGCAGGGGCGGGTCGCTCAAGTCGTCCTGGTACGGCGACTGCCTGCCATCCCGCGACTTCCCAATGCTGATCGACCTGCACCAGCAGGGACGCATCGACCTCGGCGCGTTCGTCACGGAGACCATCGGACTCGGCGACGTCGAGAAGGCGTTCGCCAGAATGCACGAGGGCGACGTACTGCGATCGGTGGTGCAGTTCTGATGGCGGCCCGTATCGATCATCTGGTCACCTCCGGCACCTTCTCGCTCGACGGCGGCACCTGGGACGTCGACAACAACGTCTGGATCGTCGGCGACGACCACGAGGCGATCGTCGTCGACGCCGCCCACGACGCGGACGCGATCCTGGCCGCGCTCGGCGGCCGTACGCTGCGCGCCGTCGTCTGCACCCACGCGCACAACGACCACATCGACGCGGCCCCCGCGCTCGCCGCCGCCACCGGCGCACCGATCCTGCTGCACCCCGACGACCTGCCGCTGTGGAAGCAGACCCACCCGGAGCGCGCCCCCGACGGCGAACTCGTGGACGGAGCGGTGCTCAGCGTCGCGGGCACCGGTCTGACCGTGCTGCACACACCCGGCCACGCCCCCGGCGCCGTCTGCCTCCACGCCCCCGAGCTCACCACCGTCTTCACCGGCGACACGCTCTTCCAGGGCGGACCGGGCGCCACCGGCCGGTCGTTCTCCCACTTCCCGACGATCGTCGACTCGATCCGGGACCGCCTGCTCACCCTGCCGCCGGAGACGGTCGTCCGTACCGGTCACGGCGACACGACGACCATCGGCGCGGAGGCGCCGCACCTTCAGGAGTGGATCGACCGCGGCCACTGAACGAACTCCAGCCGGCTGCGGAAGCTCCGCGGTTCACCGGTCACCGGATCGGTGAACTCCAGCCCCCGCGCGAGGAGCTGGAGCGGACGGGCGTAGTCGTCGGGGCCGTCGGGCAGCACGACCGGATACAGCGGGTCGTGCAGGATCGGCAGCCCCAGGGCGTTCATATGGACACGTAGTTGATGGGTACGGCCGGTGGCCGGCAGCAGCCGGTACCGGCCGAGCCCGTCCCGCACCTCGAGCAGCTCGATCCGGCTCTCGCTGTTCGGCTCTCCCGGCTCCTCCACGGCCGCGAGCACCCCGCGTTCCTTGACGATGCGGCTGCGCACGGTACTCGGCAGTGCCACGGCCGGGTCGTAGGGCGCCACGGCCTCGTACTCCTTGCGCACCCGCCGGTCCCGGAACATCGTCTGATAGGCGCCCCGGTCGCCGGGCCGTACGACGAAGAGGACCAGCCCGGCCGTGAGGCGGTCCAGCCGGTGCGCGGGCTGCAGCGCAGGCAGCTCCAGGTCCCGGCGCAACCGGGCGAGTGCGGTCTCCCGCACATGGCTGCCGCGCGGCATGGTGGCCAGGAAGTGCGGCTTGTCGGCGATCACGATGTGCTCGTCGCGGTGCACGACGCCGATCCCGAACGGCACCCGCTCCTCTTCGGGGAAGTCACGGTGGAACCACAGATCCCGTCCCGCCGTGTAGGGCTCGTCGGCGGTGACGGGCCCGTCCGCGGTGACGAAACGCCCTTCGCGGACCATCGTGTCGACCCGCTCCGCGCCGATGGCGGCCCCGTACCGCGCCAGCAGATGGTCACGCACGGTCGGCCAGGCCCCGTCCGGGTCCTCGGGCAGTCGCAGCCGCACGGGATCGATGCCGTCGCGCTGGGGGAGTGGCGCGGGCAGGTGCGGTCGGTTTCTGCGTCTCACGCCGAGACTGTAGACGGGATGGGTCCGCTGCCACGCCGGCAGCGTCCGGGCCGGGCCAGGACCGCCCGCGCGCCCACCCGGTCCTGGCGCGTCAGTGCTCCATCCCGCCGCCGACGTACATCACGACGACCCCGATGATGACGAGGGCGATGCCGATGAGCGTCGCCGGTCTGACCGGTTCGTCGAAGAGGACGACGCCGCCGAGGAACGCGCCCACCGTGCCCACGCCCGACCAGATCGCGTACACCGGGCCGACGTTGAGCGTCTTGAGCGCCTGCGCCAGCAGGACGAAAGCGACGCCGTAGCCGATGACCACCAGGACGGTGGGGCCGAGGCGGGTCAGGCCGTGCGAGGCACGCAGCGAGAGGGTCGCGATGACTTCGGAGATGATCGCTCCCGCGACCAGCAGGGCCCCCATCAGCGCGCCTCCCCGGCGGTGTCGGCCGGACCGGCGCCGGCCGGATCGGCGCCGGACGGATCGGTAGTGGACGGATCGGCACCGGCCGGACCGGTGCCGGCGCGACCCGTGGCGATGAGATCGGTGACGAGCCGGCGCAGCTCGACATGTGCCGCACCGTGCGGCGGGGCGAGGTGGAGCAGGCGCGCCGTCCACCAGCCGTCGACGGCCATGCGTACCAGCGTGCTCACCCCTGGCGGCAGGCCGTCCGCGTCCAGTCGTTCCTGCCAGGTCCGGTAGTGGCGCCGGAGGACGTCGAGCACCTCGGCGCCGCCCGCCGCGGCGAGCAGCGCTACGGGGACCTCCTCGCGGCCGGTGGCGCCCGGCTCCGGTGCCACCTCGGGGATCGAGGAGTCGAGCCAGGCCATGGTGTAGGCGCCGGGCGGGGCGTCCGGACCGGGAAGCACCGCCTCGAACCGGTCCACCAGCCGCTGCACCACGCCCTCGACCAGGGCGCGCTTGCTGGGGAAGTGGTGCAGCAGACCCCCCTTGCTCACACCCGCCTCCGCGGCCACGGCGTCGAGCCTGACCGCGTCAGCGCCGCCCTTCACCAGCAGCCGTTCCACGGCGTCGAGGAGTCGATCGCGCACGGTCCCGCCCGTCTCTCGTACTGATCCGTCGGATTCGTCGACCGACCGTCTGGACGGTCGATGATGCTAGCACCGGTCCCGGCGGGCCCCGCGGAACGACCACGCCATGCGGAACGGCGCACTTGGGATTCGTCGTGGCGCTCGGGGAAGACCCGCACCCCGGAGCGGATGGTGGTCCTGGTCGGCGTCGGGGCGGGCGGGACCGGCCGCGATCAATCGGGAGCGGGGATCAGGGGGTACAGGGCAACAAAAAGATCCCCACGGAATTCCGTGGGGATCTAGATGGTGTCCGAGGGGGGACTTGAACCCCCACGCCCGATAAAGGGCACTAGCACCTCAAGCTAGCGCGTCTGCCATTCCGCCACCCGGACAAGGTGTCTGTCTCGCGGCCCTGGGCCGTTCCGACGTGGAAAACCATAGCAAACATTCGGACCCCCTCGATCACACCCCCGGTTCACCCGACGGCCGCTGCGACGGCCGGGGACCGGCCCTTGGGCGGAGGGCGTGATGACGAGAGGATGAGGCGGACCACCAGCAGCGACAGCGGGAGGAATCAGCGTGAGCGAGTCGAACACGGCCCGGGCGGTCACGGGCGAGGACGAGGTCGTCGATCTCTGCCGTGAGCTGATCAGGATCGACACCAGCAACTACGGCGACCACTCGGGCCCCGGCGAGCGCGCGGCCGCCGAGTACGTCGCGGAGAAACTCGCCGAGGTCGGTCTGGAGCCGCGGATCCTCGAGTCGCACCGGGGCCGTGCCTCGACCGTGGCCCGCATCGAGGGCGAGGACCCCTCGCGGCCCGCCCTGCTGATCCACGGCCATCTCGACGTCGTGCCCGCGAACGCGGACGACTGGACCCACCACCCGTTCTCCGGCGAGATCGCGGAGGACTGCGTGTGGGGCCGCGGCGCCGTCGACATGAAGGACATGGACGCGATGACCCTCGCGGTCGTACGGGACAGGCTGCGCAGCGGCCGTAAGCCCCCGCGCGACATCGTGCTGGCCTTCCTCGCCGACGAGGAGGCCGGCGGCACCTACGGCGCCCGGTACCTGGTCGACGAGCACCCTGACCTGTTCGAAGGGGTCACGGAGGCCATCGGCGAGGTCGGCGGCTTCTCCTTCACCGTCAACGAGAACCTGCGGCTCTACCTCGTCGAGACGGCGCAGAAGGGCATGCACTGGATGCGCCTGACCGTGGACGGCACCGCCGGCCACGGCTCCATGACCAACAACGACAACGCCATCACGGAGCTGTGCGAGGCCGTCGGCCGGCTCGGCCGCCACACCTGGCCGGTCAGGGTCACCAAGACCGTGCGCTCGTTCCTCGACGAGCTGTCCGACGCGCTCGGAACGCCCCTTGACCCGGAGGACATGGACGCCACGCTCGCCAAACTCGGCGGCATCGCCAAGATGGTCGGCGCCACCCTGCGGAACTCCGCGGCCCCCACCATGCTCGGCGCCGGCTACAAGGTGAACGTCATCCCCGGCCAGGCGACCGCGCACGTGGACGGGCGCTTCCTGCCCGGCTACGAGGAGGAGTTCCTCGCCGAACTGGACCGGCTGCTGGGCCCCCGGGTCAGGCGCGAGGACGTGCACGGCGACAAGGCCCTGGAGACCAGCTTCGACGGGGCGCTCGTCGACGCGATGCAGGTGGCGCTGAAGGCGGAGGACCCGATCGCGAGGGCCGTGCCCTACATGCTGTCGGGCGGCACCGACGCCAAGTCCTTCGACGACCTGGGCATCCGCTGCTTCGGCTTCGCCCCGCTCAAGCTGCCGCCGGAGCTGGACTTCGCCGGCATGTTCCACGGCGTGGACGAGCGGGTGCCGGTGGACGGCCTGAAGTTCGGCGTGCGGGTCCTCGACCGGTTCATCGACCAGTGCTGAACTCGTCCGCCCTGGCGGCCGGCCGGGCTGCTGGGATGACGCTCCGATAATCGCCTACGCGTGCGTATGTGACTTGAAAGAGTGAATGGGGGTTACGGCTCGTAGCCCCGGTGCCTCCTCCTCGTTACAGGTGATGCGGTCCGCGGCTGGGACCGCATTTGCCAACAGGAGGAATAATGATCAAGAAGGTCGTCGCGACTGCGGCTGCCGCCGGTGGTCTCGTGCTCGCGGGTGCGGGCATGGCCATGGCTGACTCCGGCGCCCACGGCGCCGCTGTGCACTCCCCCGGTGTGCTGTCGGGCAACCTGGTCGAGGTGCCGGTGCACGTGCCCGTGAATCTTTGCGGCAACACGGTGGATGTCATCGCCCTGCTGAACCCTGCCTTCGGCAACACCTGCGTCAACGCCTGACGTTGCGTTCCGGCCCACTTGAGGCCGGGAGTGAATCCGGGCGGCTCCGGAG
>NZ_JBSGZJ010000423.1:0-6194 GCF_053610925.1 Streptomyces sp. NPDC054847
TCATGGGGGTGCGGACTCAGGCGTCCTTGAGCTCCTGGCGCTGGCGGCCGAGGCCGTCGATCTCGAGCTCGACCACGTCACCGGCGCGCAGGAACGGCTTCGGCTCGGGCTGCCCGAGCGCGACGCCCGCCGGCGTACCGGTGTTGATGACGTCGCCCGGGTACAGGGCCATGAACCGGCTGACGTACCGGACGACGTCGGCGACCGGGAAGATCTGGTCGGCGGTCGTGCCGTTCTGCTTGAGCTCGCCGTTGACCCACAGCCGCAGTCCCAGGGCCTGCGGGTCCGGCACTTCGTCCGCGGTCACGAGCCACGGCCCCAGCGGGTTGAACGTCTCGCAGTTCTTGCCCTTGTCCCAGGTGCCGCCACGTTCGATCTGGAACTCGCGTTCCGAAACGTCATGGGCGACGGCGTAGCCGGCGACGTACGACAGCGGGTCCTCGTCCGGCTCGATGTAGCGGGCCGTACGTCCGATGACCACCGCGAGCTCGACCTCCCAGTCGGTCTTGCGGCTGCCGCGCGGGACGAGCACGGTGTCGTCCGGTCCGACGACGGTGTCCGCGGCCTTGAAGAAGACGACCGGCTCCGCCGGAGGCTCGGCCCCGGTCTCCGAGGCATGGTCGTGGTAGTTCAGCCCGATGCACACGACCTTCCCGATCCGGCCCACCGGCGGCCCGACGCGGAGCCCGGCCGCGTGGAGCACGGGCAGGTCACCGGCCTGGGCCGCGGCCCTGATCCGGTCGAGGGCGGCGGCGTCGGCGAGCAGCGCCCCGTCGATGTCCGTGACGAGACCGGACAGGTCGCGCAGCGTCCCGTCCGGGTCGAGCAGAGCGGGACGCTCGGCGCCTGCCGTGCCGACACGCAGCAACTTCATGGTCAGTCTCCCCTGGTCGAGTGCGAGCCCGGCCCGACAGGTGCGGCCATCGGCGGATCGGAGGATTGGCTGATCCTCCAAGACATCCGACCACCCTGCAAGACCCTGTTCACCACCTGGACCCTTACCGACGGGTAGCGGCGGTGTCCTGGAGGGCTTGGACCGCCCCCGGCCGATGGGGCCCCGCCGCCGCACGCCGGCCACGACGCACGAGGCAGCCACCCCGCCCTGCTCACGTCGTCGCCCAGGCAGGGCGGGGGACCGGAGCCCGCCCCGTCAGGGTCGGGCCCATCCGCCCGGCTAGGGTCGGCCCCATGTCCGTCGTGCGCTCCGTCGCCCTTTTCCTCGCCGCGGCCTTTCTCGAGATCGGCGGGGCCTGGCTCGTCTGGCAGGGCCTTCGCGAGCACCGGGGCCTGCTCTGGATCGGCGGCGGGGTGGTCGCGCTCGGTCTGTACGGCGTGGTCGCCACCTTCCAGAGCGACGCGAACTTCGGCCGCGTCCTCGCCGCGTACGGCGGGGTCTTCGTCGCCGGTTCCCTCGCCTGGGGCATGGTCGCGGACGGCTACCGGCCCGACCGTTACGACATCGCCGGCGCGCTGATCTGCCTCGCCGGGATGGCCGTCATCATGTACGCGCCGCGCGGCCACTGATCCACGGCGGCCGACCGCACCGAGCCCGTTCAGAGCTGCGCCATCGGCACCGGCGTGTCCCGGTAGAGGAAGACCCGCTCCACCGCCGTCCAGGTGGTGGAGGTGACGACGTAGAGCGCGGCGGCCAGCGGGACGACGGCGACGGTCGCGAGCGTGGCGAACGACAGGAGCGGCATGACCTTGATCATCGCCCCCATGCCCGGCAGCTGCTCGCCGGTCGTGGGCGCGGCGGCCATCTGCCGCTTGGTGCGCCGGTACGTGAAGGTCGCGACGGCGGCGACGATCACGAAGAGAGCGACGTAGACGAGTCCGGCCCCGCCGAACATCCCGCCGTGCGCGAGGGCGTCCGTCCAGCGGTCGCCGAGGGGCGCGTCGAACAGCGAGTGGCCGAGGAGGCCGTTCGGCTCGCCGCCGATCTCGGCGCTCGAGAACAGGTGGTACATCAGGAAGAACGCCGGCAGCTGGAGCAGGCTCGGCAGGCAGCCGGAGAGCGGCGACACCTTCTCCCGCGCGTACAGCTCCATCGTGGCCTTCTGAAGCCGCTCCGCATCCTTGGCGTGCCTGCCGTACTTGGTGCGCAGTTCGGCGAGCTGCGGCGCGAGGCGGGTGCGGGCCTTCTGGCCACGCGCGGCGGCACGCGAGAGCGGGTGGACGGCGAGGCGCACGAGCGCGGTGAAGGCGATGATCGCGGCGGCGGTGGCGGACGCGGCGAACAGCGGCCGGAGCAGCTCCGCGAGCTGTTCGACCAGGGTGGCGAAAACGGACATGGGTGAGCCCTCCGGGGGTCTCGTCGTGCCGGGAACGAGGACATGACGGCATGACGGCCCGCGCGGGGACTGCGTGGTGGCGTGTGGGCGCCTACAGGGCCGTCAGGAGGGGACGACCGGGCGCCCTGGGACGCGTACGCCCCCGGGCATCGGGATCTCGCTGCGGCAGGAACGCGGTGCGTTGCTCACGGTCGCGCAGGGCGGTCCTGACGCGGGTGCGTGGCACGACGGGCGCGCAGCGCGCGCTGATGACGGCGCAGACGAGGAGGGCGGATCCGACGGCTGCGGTGGCGGTCGCGGCGAGCGCGAGCGCGGCGGAGATGCTGCCGCCGTCGACGAGGACGATCTCGATCAGCAGCAGGAGCAGCAGCGCGGCGGGCCGGAGCAGCCGAGCCGTACGACCGGCCATGCGCCCCTCCCTGTGTCCGTGACGGCCGGGGTGCTCGCGCCGGCCTCGCGCACACGGGAAGACGAACAACTCCCTCGCGGGGTTCCCGTCTCCCATGCGCCTCTTGGGCCTCCGCGGGATGCGCAAGCCGACGGTCCCCGCCCACCCGCAACACCGGTCTCAGAATTTGAACGATTGATTACTCAGAATCACGTTGCGGTCACGTTGCCTATGCAGGCCTTGACGCTTCTCGGCCCACAGAGTTGGCTTTCGGCCACCTTGGCTGCAAATGATGCGGCCTGTCAGGGAGGTTGGATTCAACCAATGAACGCACTTCTGCGTCGTGCCGCCGTCGCAGCCGCCACCGCCGCGATGGTCGTACCGCTCTCCGGCTGTGGGACCACCGAGGAGCCGGGTGTGAGGCTGAGCGATGACATCGTTGTTGGTCTGCTGCTTCCGGAGAACCAGGCCGCTCGCTACGAGCAGTTCGACAAACCGGTCATCGAGGAACGCATAGCCCGGCTGACCAACAGCAAGGGCAAGGTCCTCTACGCCAATGCCAAGCACGACGCCGGTCTGCAGACGCAGCAGCTCGAATCGATGATCGAGGAACAGGTCGACGTGCTGATCGTCGACGCGGTGGACGCCAAGGCCATCGCCGGCGCGATCGAGAAGGCCGACGAGGCCGGTATCCCCGTCGTCGCCTTCGACCGTCTCGCCGAGGGACCGATCGACGGCTACGTCTCCTTCGACAACGAACAGGTCGGCCACATCCAGGGCAAGGCCCTGCTCGAGGCCCTCGGCGACGACGCCCGGTCCGGCAAGGTCGTCATGATGAACGGCGCCCTCACCGACCCGAACGCCGCCATGTTCAAGAAGGGCGCCCACACCGAGCTCGACGGCAAGGTGGAGATCGGCCTGGAGTACGACACCAAGGACTGGAAGCCGGAGAACGCCAAGGACAACATGGACGCGGCGATCGCCGCCCTCGGCAAGGACGCCATCGTCGGCGTCTACTCCGCCAACGACGGCATGGCGGGCGGCATCATCTCCGCGCTCAAGGCCGCCGGCCTGTCCGACCTCCCACCGGTCACCGGCCAGGACGCGGAACTCGCGGCGGTGCAGCGCATCGTCGCCGGCGATCAGTACATGACGGTCTACAAGCAGTACGCGCCGGAGGCCGCGGCAGCCGCCGAGATGGCCATCCTGCTGGCCAGGAACATGTCCCTCGGAGCCGCCGCGCACACCGACATCGACACTCCGACGGAGAAGTCCGTCCCCACCGTGCGCATCCCGGTCATCGCGCTGACCAAGGAGAACATCAAGGAGACCGTCGTCGCCGACGGCCTCTACACGGTGGAGCAGATCTGCGAACCCGCCTTCGCGGACGCCTGCGCGGAGCTCGGCCTCTCGTAGCCGCTCCCGGGTGCCGGTGCGCCACGCGGCCGGTGGCCGTCACGCCGCGCCCGTACCCGTGTCAGCGCGGCCGCACCGAGGCCAGCCGGCCCCACACCACCAGCCGGTACGTCGAGCTGAACTCGGGCGTGCACGTCGTCATCGTCAGGTAGTGCCCCGCCGCGCCGTACCCGGCGGCGGGGCGCACCGCGCTCCGCGGGACGGGCTCGATCACCCCGGTGTCGCCGGGCAAGGTCTTCGTGAGCGTCTTTTCGACGGCGTACACGTAGACCGCGTCGCGCGTCTCGATCTCCACGGTGTCGCCGGGGCGGAGCCGGTCGATGCGGCGGAAGGGCTCGCCGTGGGTGTTGCGGTGCCCGGCGACGGCGAAGTTCCCGGCGCGGCCGGGCTGGGCGGTCCGCGGGTAATGCCCGACGTACCCCTTGTCGAGGACACCCCGCTTGGCGACGCCCTCGGCGACGGGAGCGACGACCCCGAGGCTGGGTATGCGCAGGACGGCGTACGCCTGGTCCCGGCGGGGGCGGGCCGGCTCGGGCTCCGGCTCCGGGCCCGTCGCTTCCGCGGCACCGGGCTCCTGTCCCGTCTCGTCCGGCACCGGCACGGGACGTGGAGCCTCGCCCTCCCAGCGCCGCTCCAGTGCCTGGACCTGCCGCTCCGCGCCCTTTTCGGCCTGCCGGTTGCTCCACCACAACTGGTGGGCGACGAGGAGCAGCACGACGACGCCGAACGTGACGGCGGCCTCCGCGGCGGCCCACAGCAGACGGGCGAGCCGCACCCGCCCCTGCCGCCGGCCCCGTAACGGTGACCGCTGCCGTGTCCCCGTCCGGCGCGCAGCCCGGGACCATGACCGCCGCCGCTCCCACCGCGTCCGCACGGGCGCAGGGTAGGGCCGACGCCTTCAACTCACCAGCGTTCCGGCCCCGCTCGGCACCGGGCGGGGCCGGCGCCGGGGTCCGGCCCCGGCCGTGCCCGGGGCGGAATCGGGTCGGCCCCCTGCCGTGCCCCGTACAGCAGTACGGTGTGCTGCATGCGCCCCGACACGCCTGCTGACCACATTGCCGAAGCCGAGCGCCTGCTGCGTACCGCCGAGCAGTATCCGGAGGACGCCGAACCGCTGCTCCTCCAGGCCGCAGCCCACCTGGAACTCGCCGGCGAACGCGGCCGTGCCTCCACCCTCTACGACCGCCTCCTGGCGTCCGAGAACCCCGAGCACCCGCAGCTCGTCAAGGCCCTCCAGGCCGCCAACCTCTGGGAGTACGGTCACGAGGCCGAGGCCCGCGCCCTGATCAACGGCATCCGCACCGCCGCGCCGGCGGAGGCCGCGCCGTGGGAGATCGTCGCAGAGACGCTGGAGAACCACGACGAGCTCGAGGCCTCCCACGAGTGCTTCTCGACAGCACTGTCGATCCTCCTCACCGAGGGCGAGGAGGTCCCTTACGCGACGCGGTCCCTCCTCTCGGGCCGCCACCGCGTCCGCCGCCTGCTGGGCCTCCCGCACGACGAGTGGGACTCCCTGGCCGACCGGGTCCACTCCGGTCACACTCCCGACGTCAGCCTCGACGAACTCCACGACCCGAAGCGTCTGTGGGCGCTCGGCTCCGACAACCCGGCCGAACTGAAGGCCGAGATCGCCCGTCTCCGTTCCGAACTGGGCTCGTACCGCTCGGCCCTGTCCCGCCCCTTCCCGGTGGCGGTCCTCCACTGGCCGGAGCCGGAACTCGACGAACTCCTCGAGGCGTATCCCCAGCTCGAGTCCGAGTACCCGACCCACCGGGCCCACCTCACGGACATCGAGGCCTCCCTGCGTGACCTGTCGGCGACGGGCACGGAGAACCTGGGCATCGTGACGGCGACGGTCCCCTCGTACGAGGCCTTCGCCGCCTCCGAGCAGTCCTCGCCCGCGAACGCGGACCTCCTCCCCCAGTACGCGACCACGCTGGCCGCCCGCGGCCGCGCGGTCGCCTGGCCGCCGCCGAAGGGCGCGGCCTGCTGGTGCGGGTCGGGGCGGACGTACGGGGAGTGCCACGGGGTGGCGGAGCTGTAGCCCTCGCTGTTCGCGGACGCGTGGCGCGCCGCCGACGAGGCGGCGCGCTCTCGCG
>NZ_JBSGZJ010000424.1:0-6163 GCF_053610925.1 Streptomyces sp. NPDC054847
GTGTGTGTTCCGGGCCCGGTCGGCAGACCGGGCCCTTGTGTTCAAGGGGTGCGGCAGTCCCGGCCCCGTCGGCGTGGGAGGCACGGGGCCCGGAAGGCCTCGCCCGGCGCCGGCTCAGGCGCGGCGGACCGCGCAGAGGAGCCCGTCGCCCACCGGCAGCAGCGTCGGCAGGAGTTCATGGCTCTCGCGGACCGCCCGCAGCAGCTCACGCACCCGGAGCACCTCCACCGGCTGCGCGGCGGAGTCGACCGTACGGCCGTCGGCGAACACGCCCTCGAAGCAGACGAGTCCGCCCGGCCTCAGCAGGCGCAACGATTCAGCGAGGTAGTCGAGGGACTCGGTGCGGTCGCCGTCGCAGAAGACCAGGTCGTATCCGCCGTCCGCGAGCCGCGGCAGGACGTCGAGCGCGCGGCCGGGGATGAAGCGGGCGCGGTTCCCGGCGAAGCCGGCCGCGCGGAAGGCCTCCCGGGCGAACTGCTGGCGTTCCGGCTCGAGGTCCACCGTGGTCAGGACGCCGTCCGGGCGCATGCCGTGCAGCAGGTAGATGCCCGAGACTCCCGTCCCGGTCCCGATCTCGGCCACCGCTTTCGCGTCGGCGGTGGCGGCCAGCAGTCGCAGGGCGGCGCCGGTGCCCGGGGACACCGAGGGCAGCCCTGACTCCCGGGCCCGCTCCCGGGCCCAGCGCAGAGCGTCGTCCTCGGCGACAAAGGCGTCGGCGAACGCCCAGCTCGTCTGCTGGTTGGCGGTTATGACCCTCTCCTGTCCCCGTAGTTGGCGCGACGCTGACTGTATCGGCTGGACCCGGGAACCCGCAGATGGGACCGGTCGTTGTCGAGGCAGTGGGAAGCGCGTGGAGAGGGCCCGGATGCCGGGTTCCAAATCCACGTAAAGATTCTTATCCGGAGCTAACGGGCGAGGTGGCTATGGTAGGGGCTCCGCTGGACACCACCAGAGCCGACAGGGGAGGTGCGGCTGCACCTGCGGATCGGGGAGGAGTGCTGAGGCGCCTTCTCAGGTCGGTGGGTGAGCCGAAATCCGTGACCAACACTGCTGACCGTTCTACGCCCTCCGACTCCGTCACCACGGCGACCTTCGCATCGGATGCGGAATCGCAGGCCTGGACCCCTCCCACGTGGGAGGAGATCGTCAGCACGCACAGCGCACGGGTCTACCGCCTCGCGTACCGCCTGACGGGTAACCAGCACGACGCGGAGGACCTCACCCAAGAGGTCTTCGTCCGCGTGTTCCGCTCCCTGTCGACGTACACGCCCGGCACCTTCGAGGGCTGGCTCCACAGGATCACCACGAATCTCTTCCTGGACATGGTCCGCCGCAAGCAGCGGATCCGCTTCGACGCCCTCGGCGACGACGCGGCAGAGCGTCTTCCCAGCCGGGAGCCGTCGCCGCAGCAGGTCTTCAACGACAGCCACTTCGACGCGGACGTGCAGCAGGCGCTGGACACCCTCGCGCCCGAGTTCCGCGCCGCCGTGGTGCTCTGTGACATCGAGGGCCTGTCGTACGAGGAGATCGCCGCGACCCTGGGCGTGAAGCTCGGCACCGTCCGCAGCCGCATCCACCGCGGCCGCTCCCACCTGCGCAAGGCACTGCAGCACCGTTCCCCGGAGGCGCGTGCGGAGCAGCAGCGCTCGCTGGCGGGTGCCGTGAGTCTCGCGGGGGAGGGTGGACCGGCGTGAGCGGCACAGGTCCGACTCCTGCGGAACAGCATCTGGGGGACCGGCTGGCCGCACTCGTCGACGGTGAGCTGGAGCACGACGCCCGGGACCGGGTTCTCGCGCACCTGGCGACCTGTCCGAGATGCAAGGCCGAGGCCGATGCCCAGCGCCGTCTCAAGAACGTCTTCGCCCAGGCCGCGCCGCCGCCGTTGTCCGAGGGGCTGCTCGCGCGGCTCCAGGGCCTGCCCGCGGGTCCCGGCGCCGCGGGCGACGACGACGAGCCCGGCCCCTTCGGCGGCGGACGTGCCGCCGGCGGGGTGTTCGGAGCGCTGAACCCGTCCGCGGGAAGACCGCGCGATCCACGCGCGGAGACGTTCGGCTACGTCCCCGGCGGGGCCCACGCGGCCGTTCTGCCCGGTGGCGGCAGCGGCTTCCGGATCCACGAGGTCGGCCGCGCGGAAGCTGAGCGCTCGCCGTGGCGCGGCAGGCGGTTCGCCTTCGCGGCGGCCAGCGCCGTGTCCTTCGCCGCCATCGCCCTGGGCGGTGCCGTTCCGCTGGACGCCTCCGGCGACTCCGGTGCGCGCGGGCAGGGCGGCGGCAACAAGGTGACGCCGCTGCGCACCGCGACGCCGACGACCGCCGCGAACACCACGACCCCGGGATCCGGTGGCGGTGCCACCGTGTACCGCGGCACGGACGGCGACCGGCGCCGGGGCGGAAGCGGCCAGACCAGGCCGGGCTCCGGGCCGGTGATCGCCGCGGTGCCGGGGGAGCCGGGTGGTCAGGCGCTCAATCGCCACCTCGGTGTCTCGCCGCTGGCCCACGCCTCCTCGACGACGCCGCTGATACGACCCACGGCAGCGGCGCTGCACCTGGCCGCCGCCGCGGCGATCGGTCCTGTGGCCAATCCCGTGCCCAGGTATCTGGCTGCCCCGTCGCAGCCCGCCCCGCCGCCTTCGCGCTGACCGGCACCGGGCACCTGAGCAGGACCCGACCAGGACCCTGCGCGCGGATTCGCAAACCTGGTTGAATCTCAGCGGGTGCCCGCGGGGGCGCCGCAGCGGCCGGCAGTTTGCGGGGAGAGCATGGACGACGGGAAGCCCACCGGACCCAAGGCGAAGTGGTGGAGCCGCCCCGACAAGGGGCGCGCGGTCCCCTCCGGGCAGGAGGCACCCGCGCCGGAAGAGGCTCCCGGGGCCCGGGACGCTTCATCGGTGGACGCGTCAGCGGCACCGGAAACGGACCGGGTGGACGCCCGGACGCACGCGCAGCTGGACGGGGCGACGGTCCCGGCGCCCGCGGGGGCGCCTGATGAGGCGCCCGCGCCGGCTCCCGCCGAGGTGCCCTCGCAGGCGCCCGCGCCGGCCCACGCGGAGGTGCCCGCGGCGGCCCACGCGGAGGTGCCCGCGCCGGTGGACGCCACCGTGCCCGGGGCGGCCGCCCCAGCGGGCGCCGTGGCCCAGAGGCCCCAGCCGCTGCACGACCCCGATCCCTACAGCACCCCGCCGTACGGCGGACCCGGCCCGTGGGCGCCCGCCCCTCCCGTGCAGCGCCCGGTGGCGACACCGGCCCACGGCACGCCGCTGCCCGCCCAGTACGCGACGCCGGGCGCAGGGAACGGCGGCTACGCGCAGCCGCATCCGCACCCGGACCAGCACCCTCAGCCCCAGTCCCAGCCCTTGCTCCCGCATCCGCACCCGCCGCAGCATCCGCACTCCGACCCCGTAGTGCCGCCGTCGCCCGCCCTGGCCGGTCCGCCGCCCGCCCCGGAGCGGCCGCAGCCGCTGTCCTCCGTCTGGCTCCAGTACGACCCCTGGAGTGCGCCGGGAGCGCCGCTCACCCAGTCGGGGGAGCCGGCCGCCCCCCGCAGGCGCAGGCGCGGCCCGCTGCTGATCGGGGCGCTGGTCGTCGCGCTCGTCGCGGGCGGTACCGGCGGTGTCATAGGCGCCTATGTGGAGCGCAACGGCGGTGTGACCCGCATCGAGCTTCCCCAGGCCGGTCGCGAGAGCGCCGACCGGGCGCCCGACAGCGTCGCAGGCATCGCCGCGAGCGCCCTGCCGAGCGTCGTCACCCTGCATGTCAGCGGCGACGCGGAACAGGGCACCGGAACCGGCTTCGTGCTCGACGAGCAGGGACACATCCTCACCAACCACCATGTCGTCGACCCGGCCGGCGCCTCGGGTGACATCTCGATCACCTTCAGCGGCGGCGAGACGGCCAAGGCCACCCTCGTCGGCAAGGACAGCGGCTACGACCTCGCCGTGGTCAAGGTGAGCGGGGTGAGCGGCCTCAAGCCGCTGCCCCTGGGCAACTCCGACAACGTCCGGGTCGGCGATCCCGTCGTCGCCATCGGCGCACCGTTCGACCTCCAGAACACGGTCACCTCGGGAATCATCAGCGCCAAGGAGCGGCCGATCACCGCCGGCGGCGACAAGGGCGACGGCAGCGACATCAGCTACGTCGACGCCCTGCAGACCGACGCACCGATAAACCCCGGCAATTCGGGCGGTCCGCTCGTGGACGGCAAGGCCCGGGTCATCGGCATCAACAGCGCCATCCGTGCCGCGGACACCGGTGCGGGGACCGACGGGGCCCAGGCGGGCTCCATCGGGCTCGGCTTCGCGATTCCCATCAACCAGGGCAAGCGCGTCGCGGAGGAGCTGATCAACACCGGCAAGGCCACGCATCCGGTGATCGGGGTCAGCCTCGACATGAAGTTCGCCGGTGACGGGGCGCGTGTCGGCGACAAGGGCCAGGACGACTCCCCCGCCGTCACCCCGGGCGGTCCCGCCGCCGAGGCGGGTGTCAGGCCGGGCGATGTCATCACCGAGGTCGACGGCCGGCGTGTGCACAGCGGCGAGGAGCTGATCGTGAAGATCCGCGCACACCGCCCCGGTGACAAGCTGGAGCTGACGCTGCGTCGCGGCGGGGACGAGCGGACGGTGACGCTCGTGCTCGGTTCCGCGGACAGCTCATGACCATCTCGGCGCTGCCCGGAAGGTACCGGGCCGACAGTTTCGCCGGGTACCGTGGACCGGACCCGGATCCCGGCCGGTCCGCGGACCGCGGCGGGCACGGGGCACGCAGCGAGCACGGAGAACACGAGGAGCAGCAAGGTGTTCAATGACATAGGCGCACTGGAGCTGGTGGCGCTCGTGGTTCTCGCCGTGCTCATCTTCGGCCCCGACAAGCTGCCGAAGGTCATCCAGGACGCCAGCCGCTTCATCCGGAAGGTCCGCGCGTTCTCCGAGAGCGCGAAGGAGGACATCCGCAGCGAGCTCGGGCCCGAGTTCAAGGACTTCGAGTTCGAGGACCTGAACCCGAAGGCGTTCATCCGCAAGCAGCTCGCGGAGAACGAGGATCTGAAGGACCTCAAGGAACTCCGCAGCAGCTTTGATCTCAAGAAGGAGATCAACGAGGTCGCCGACGCCGTCAACGGAACGGAGCATTCCGGTGTGTCGGACAGTTCCGTGCCCGCCGCGGTGAACGGTTCCTCCTCAGGCGGCCCCGACCTGCTCAAGAAGGGCGAAAAGCCCGCCGGCGACACCCGTCCGCCGTTCGACGCAGACGCCACCTGAGGACTGTCAATCCCTGCGAGCGGGGACAGGGTGGCTATTCTCCATCTGTCCGGCAGTGAGGACGCCCGAGGGGGGCGGGTCCGCTGCAGGTGTGAAAGACGGAGAGGCGGCCGGGTACATGTCGACGACGAGCCGGGTGACGGAGCAGCAGGGGACGGCGGGCGAAACGCCGGACCAGAGCGGCTACAGATCCCGCACGGCGCAGGGGGACACGGCTGCCCGGCGTGCGGCGGAGGGATTCAAGAACGCCGCCTTCCCCTGGTACGCGCTGGACGAGGCCTTCACCGGTCCCCGGCGCCTGATGCAGGTGGGCACCGCCGCGGACGGGACGGTCCAGCACGGCGCGATCGGTCACGGCGACGAGCCGACGATACGGTCCGAGACGGCAGGTGCCGAGAAGGAGCGTTTCGCCGTCGTGGTGACCGTCGCGGCGAACCCCGTCAGGCGTACCGGCGACGGCACGGGCGTGCTGGAGGCCACCACGGTCTCCTCGGCCGCCTGGCTGGCCGGCTCCGGCCTGCTGGCGCACACCTGGCCGGAGAAGCTCGACCACTCGCTGCGTGACGACTGGCTCGACCAGCAGACGGAGACCGCGTTCGAGCTGGCGGACGATCTGACCGGCCCCGAGTGGTCGACCCTCTCACTGCCGGTGGACGGGGTGCCGACGTCCTTCCACTACCGCGAGTCGGAGTTCGGCTGGGTACTGGCCGGCACGACCGGGGCGGGAGTCCACATCGGCGCGTACGGGCGCGGGATGAGCGCGTACGGCCTGGGGTTCGCTGTGGTCGCCAACCCGGCCGCGTACGTGCGCTGACCCGGTAGGCCGACCCCGTACGTGCGCCGGCCCGGAGGCGGGACGACCGCCGTACGTGCCCCACGGGGCGGGTACGGACCCGAAGACGGACTGAAGGG
>NZ_JBSGZJ010000425.1:0-6151 GCF_053610925.1 Streptomyces sp. NPDC054847
TTCGGGAAGGGGCGGGTAGGGGAACAAGCCCCCGCGCAGCGGACCCCGGCCCACCCCCACACGCACGGGCGGCGTCTTCCCGGACCGTCGCCCGTCGCGGCCCGGTCGGGGCGGCGCGCGTGGCCGCGGCCGGCCGCCGCACACCCCGGCCGGGCCACACCACAGCGCCGTCGCGGTGCCATCGGGGCGGCGCGCGTGGCCGCGGCCGGCCGCCGCACGCCTTGACCGGGCCACACCGCAGCACTCCACCCACATCAACGACCCCGTGCAGAAGGGGACGCCATGCTCGCCCACCTCATCCGCAACGCGACCGTCGTCGACGGCACCGGCGCCCCCGCCTACGCCGCCGACGTCGGCATCGGCGACGACGGCCGGATAGCCGTCATCACAGAGCCGGGCACCAGCACCGGCGCCCCCTCCGCGAGGACCGTCGAGGACGCCACCGGCCTCGTCCTCGCCCCCGGCTTCGTCGATCCGCACACCCACTACGACGCCCAGCTGTTCTGGGACCCGTACGCCACCCCGTCCCTCAACCACGGCGTCACCACCGTCGCCGGCGGCAACTGCGGTTTCACGCTGGCGCCGCTCAATCCGGACCGCCCCGAGGACGCGGACTACACGCGGCGGATGATGTCCAAGGTCGAGGGCATGTCCCTCGTCGCCCTCGAACAGGGCGCCCCCTGGAACTGGCACACGTTCGGCGAGTACCTGGACGCCCTCGAAGGCCGCACAGCGGTCAACGCCGGTTTCATGGTGGGCCACTGCGCGCTCCGCCGGCACGTCATGGGCCCGGAAGCGATCGGCGGGCAGCCGACCCCGGCGCAGCTCGAGCAGATGCTGGCCCTCCTCCACGACGCCATGGAGGCCGGCGCCTGGGGCCTGTCCACCACCCAGTCGTCGACGCACTCCGACGGTGACGGCAGGCCCGTCGCGTCCCGTCATGCCCTGCCGCACGAACTGCTGGCCCTCTCCAGGGCGGTGGGGGAGCACGAGGGAACCCAGCTCGAGGCGATCGTCGCCGGGTGCCTCGACCGGTTCGGGGAGGAGGAGATCGACCTTCTCGTGGAGATGAGCGCCGCCGCGGGACGGCCGCTGAACTGGAACGTCCTCACCATCGACGCCTCCGTCCCCGACCGCGTCCCCCGCCAGCTGGTCCCGTCCGAGCGGGCCCGCAAGGCCGGTGGTCGTGTCGTCGCGCTGACCATGCCGATCCTGACGCCGATGAACATGTCGCTGGGGACGTTCTGCGCGCTGAACCTGATCCCCGGCTGGGGCGAGATCCTTTCCTTGCCCGTGCCGCAGCGCATCGCGAGACTGCGTGACCCGGATGTCCGGGCCGGGATGCTGCGCCGCGCGGACTCCCCGGAAGCCGGTGTCTTCCGCCGGCTGGCCCACTTCGGCCGGTACGTCATCGGGGACACGTACACCCGGGAGAACGAGGGCCTCACCGGCCGCGTCGTGCGGGACATCGCCGCGGAACGCGGCCAGGACCCGTTCCAGTGCCTGGTCGAGATCTGCGCCAACGACGATCTGCGTACGGTCCTGTGGCCCATGCCCAGCGACAACGACCCGGACTCGTGGGCTCTGCGTGCGGAGACCTGGCAGCACGAGGACGTACTGCTCGGCGGCTCGGACGCGGGCGCCCACCTGGACCGGATGTGCGGCGCCCCGTACACGACCCGCTTCCTCGGGGACTGCCTGCGGGGCCGGAAGCTCGTCGGGCTGGAGGAGGCGGTGAAGATGCTGACCGACGATCCGGCCCGGCTTTTCGGTCTGCGCGACCGCGGCCGCGTCGTCGAGGGCCACCACGCGGACCTCGTCCTGTTCGACCCGGAGCGTATCGACGCCGGCCCGGCGACGCTCGTGCACGACCTCCCCGGCGAGAGCCCGCGCCTGGACGCGAAGGCCGTCGGGATCGTGTCCGTGCGGGTCAACGGTGTCGAGACGATACGGAACGACGAGGTCACCGGCGCCGTGCCGGGCAGGGTGCTCCGTTCCGGCCGTGACACGAGGACGGTGTCGACCCGGTGACGGCACCGGAGCGGGTCGGCCGGCGGCTGTTCATCGGCGGACAGTGGGTCGAGCCGGACAACGGGCACTACGAGGTGATCGACCCGGCGACGGAGGAGGTCGTCGGCCTGGCGGCCGAGGCGAGCCGTGCCCAGGTCCACGCCGCGGCCGCCGCGGCCCGCGAGGCCTTCACCACCTGGTCCCGTACACGGCCCGAGGAGCGCGCCGCGGTCCTGGACCGCGCGGCCGCCCTGGTCCTGCGTGACCGCGAGGCGCACACGGAGCTCGCCCGTGCCGAGAGCGGCGCGACGACGGCCACGGCGCGCGGGATGCAGGTGGCGGTGGCGGCGGCGCGGTTCGCCCGGTACGCCAAGGGTGCGCTGGAGCCGGTCGAGCGGGCCCTGCCGCCGCAGATCAGCGCGGCGGGCCCGATGGGCAAGGGGGGCGTGCTCGGCGCCGTCGCCGTGCGCCGGCCGGTCGGCGTGGTCACCTGCATCACCTCGTACAACAATCCGTGGGCGAACCCGGCCGGCAAGGTCGCGCCGGCGCTCGCCATGGGCAACACGGTCGTGGTGAAACCCGCCCCGCAGGATCCGCTGTCCGTCTACCGGATGGCGGCGGCCCTCGAGGAGGCGGGCGCCCCGCCCGGCACGGTGAACGTCGTCACCGGTTCCGCGCCGGCCGTCGGCGAGGCGGCCGTCGACTGCGAGGACGTCGACATGGTCAGCTTCACCGGCTCCACGGCGGTCGGGCAGCGCATCGCCGAGGTCTGCGGCCGCGGGATGAAGCGCCAGCTGATGGAGCTGGGCGGCAAGGGCGCGGCCCTTGTCTTCGACGACGCCGACATCGGTTCCGCGGTGCGCGGGATCGGTACGACGTTCTCCTTCTACAGCGGTCAGATCTGCACGGCGCCGACGCGGGTGATCGCGCAGCGCGGTGTGTACGACCGGCTGGTGGAGGGGCTGGCCGGCCTGGCGCGGGCCCTGCGCGTCGGAGACCCGCGCGATCCGGCCACGGTCGTCGGGCCGGTCATCTCGGCGGCGCACCGCGAGCGGGTGGAGTCGTATGTCGCGCTGGGCAGGAAGGAGGGCGCGCGACTGGTTGCGGGCGGCGGGCGGCCCGCCTTCGCGAAGGGCTTCTACGTGGCCCCCACGCTCTTCGCCGACTGCACGAAGGACATGCGCGTCGTGCGTGAGGAGATCTTCGGCCCGGTGGTCGTGGTGATCCCGTTCGACGACGAGGAGGAGGGCGTCGCGCTCGCCGACGACGGCGAGTACGGCCTGATCGACTACGTCTGGTCCGGGGATGTGGCCCGTGCCTTCCGGGTGGCGGGCCGGCTGCGGGCGGGCGGGGTCGGGGTGAACACCGTCGGGCGGAACATGGAGGCGCCGTTCGGCGGCTTCAAGCGCAGCGGCGTGGGCCGGGATGTGGGCTCGTACGCGCTGTATGCGTACAGCGAGCTCCAGTCGGTGGTGTGGCCGGGCTGACGGCGGGCGGCGCGTGGCTCAAGTCCCTTGCGGCGACCGGCCCGGCGCCCGGCCGGAAAAACGCACGGGAAATTTTGAAACCGGACAAAATGGATGTCGCTGCGGTTCTCGCATCTCGGAAGAGTGGCGCGACTGCCTTGAGATGTGCCGCTGGTAACCGCAGTGCGTCTTATGAATGACAGGGAACTATCAGGCTTGACCTTGGAATCGAGCGCTGTAGATCCAGGAGTATCCGGACTTCGATCATCCGGATGTGGAAACCGCAGCACTTAACGTCCTCTCCATGACACAGCTGGATGCGCGGCCACAGGCCGGAGACACGGTACGGAGCGCCCCCGACGGGGGTGTCCGCACCAAGGGCCTGGGCGGGAACTCCGTCGGCCTCATGGGTGGAGCTGTCATCGGCGTCTCGACGGTTGCCCCCGTCTACTGCCTGACCTCGACACTCGGACCGACCGTCGGCGAGGTCGGACTCCAGATGCCCGCCATCTTCCTGGCCGGCTTCCTGCCGATGCTGCTCGTCGCTTTCGCCTACCGGGAACTCAACAAGGCAGTCCCCGACTGCGGCACCTCCTTCACCTGGTCGGTGAAGGCCTTCGGCCCCAAGATCGGCTGGATGTGCGGCTGGGGACTGCTGGTGGCCACCGTCGTGGTCCTCTCCAACCTCGCCGGCGTGGCCACGTCCTTCTTCTGGCTCACCGCCGGGGAGATCACGGGCAGTGCCGACGTCGCCGCCCTCGACGGCAACAAGGCCGTCCACATCCTCACCACCCTGGGCTTCATCGCCGTCGCGACGGCCATCAGCTACCGGGGCATCACCGCGACCAAGTGGGTCCAGTACGCCCTGGTCGGCCTCCAGCTCGCCGTCATCGTGATCTTCGCGGCCATGGCGATCGCCAAGTCCGACGAGGTCGCCGGCTCCCTCGACTTCTCCCTGTCCTGGATGAACCCGTTCGGCGTCGAGTCCTTCTCCGCCTTCACCGCGGGGCTCTCCCTGTCGATCTTCATCTACTGGGGCTGGGACGCCTGCCTGTCCATCAACGAGGAGAGCGTCGGCAGCGCCCGCACACCGGGCCGCTCGGCCATGCTCGCCATGGTCGTCATCGTCGCCTCGTACCTGATGGTCGCCATCGCCGTGCAGATGTACGCCGGTATCGGCGAGAAGGGCACCGGCCTCGGCAACCCGGACACCTCCGACAACGTGTTCGCCGTGCTGGCCGACCCGATCATGGGCTCCGGTCTGGGCATCCTGCTCTTCGTCGCGGTCCTCGCATCCGCCGCGGCCAGCCTCCAGACCACCTTCATCCCGGTCGCCCGCACCGCCCTCGCGATGAGCGCGTACGACGCCATGCCGGCGGCGTTCGCGAAGGTCCACCCCCGCTTCAAGACCCCCGGGCTGGCCACGGTCGCCGCGGGCGTCGCGACCGGCGTCTTCTACACGGTGATGAGCCTCGTCAGCGAGAACGTCCTCGTCGACACGATCTACGCGCTCGGCCTGATGATCTGCTTCTACTACTCGATCACGGCCTTCGCCTGCGTCTGGTTCTTCCGCAAGGAACTGACCCGCTCGACCGGCAATCTGCTGGTCAAGGGCATCCTCCCCGGCGTCGGCGGCCTGATGCTCACCGCGGTCTTCGGCAAGACCCTCTACGACATGTGGGACCCGGCCTACGGCTCCGGATCCTCCGTCCTCGGCATGGGCTCGGTCTTCGTCATCGGAGTCGGCCTGCTGGTCCTCGGCTTCTTCCTGATGCTCCTCATGCAGCGCCGCAGCCCGGCGTTCTTCCGCGGCGAGGTCCTCACCAAGGAGACCCCGGCGCTGGAACTGGCCGACTGAACGACCTCTGCCGGGTCTGCGGTGCGCGTCGCGCGCCGCAGGCCCGGCTTTCGGCTGTCCGGGCCCCTGATCAGCGTCCGGGCTGCCGGGGCCAGCGGTGGCCCGGTCCGACCGCGTGGGCGGCTCCGCTGTCCGACCCGGCCCCTACAGTCAGCCGTATGACCGAGCCGCTGATCCGAGCCACCGAAGCCGGCGGGAGGTCCCTCGACGATCCGTCGGAGGTGGCCGTCCACGACCTGCTCGCCGACATGAACCTGTCGCACCCGTTCGTGATCGTCGAGCGGACCGACAGGGAGCCGGCCGGCCAGCACTTCATGCAGGTGTATCTGAACGATGATTTCAGCTACCAGGTCGAGTACCGCGAGGGCGGTGACCACCTGCACTTCGAGGCGCATGTGCCGTGGCAGGGGGACGTCATCGGACCCGAGCCGGTCGCCAAGGTCATCGGCGACTGGATGCGCGGCGGCGACACCTGGCGCACGGCGCTGCCGTGGACCCCGCTCTTCCCGGTGGGCAAGGACGGGCGGTAGGCCCGCGCCGGGGCCCGCATGACCACCGCGTCGGCGGTTCCGGCCTTGCGGCCCGGGGGTACGGGGGCGGCGGCCGCCCGGCCCTGGGGCGACGGGGCACGGCGGCGGGCCGGACCCCTGCGGCCACACTCGGCGGTCAGGCGGTACCGGCCTTGGGGCCGGGGCGGCGGCCCTCCGGCCCTGCGGTGCCGGCTTTGAGGCCGGGTGTGGTGCTGTACTGATGTGCACGGTGTGGGTGGTGCGGGGGGGGGGTCGGCTGTGGGGCCACTCGGCGGTCAGGCCGTACC
>NZ_JBSGZJ010000426.1:0-6136 GCF_053610925.1 Streptomyces sp. NPDC054847
CATCTGACGAGCCCGGAGCCCGGCCCCCGCCCGGTACGGGCGTGGGCCGGGCTCCGGGGTCACCCGTGCCAGGAGCGCCAGAGCGCCGCGTACGCGCCGTCCGCCGATACGAGCTCGTCGTGACTGCCGAGCTCGCTGATGCGGCCCTCCTCGACCACCGCGATCACGTCCGCGTCGTGCGCGGTGTGCAGCCGGTGCGCGATGGCGACGACCGTGCGGCCGTCCAGGACACGGGACAGCGAGCGCTCCAGGTGGCGGGCCGCCCGCGGGTCCAGCAGCGAGGTGGCCTCGTCCAGCACCAGTGTGTGCGGGTCCGCGAGGACGAGGCGGGCGAGTGCGATCTGCTGGGCCTGGGCCGGGGTCAGCGAGAGGCCGCCGGAGCCGACCTCCGTGTCCAGACCGTCGTCCAGCGCCCGCGCCCAGCCGTCCGCGTCCACCGCGCCGAGAGCGGCCCACAGCTCCGCGTCCCCGGCGGAGGAGCGGGCGAGGAGCAGGTTGTCCCGCAGTGAGCCGACGAAGACGTGGTGCTCCTGGTTGACGAGCGCCACGTGCTCCCGCACCCGCTCGGCCGGCATACCCGACAACTCCGCCGCGCCCAGCGTGACATGGCCGCTGCGCGGCGCGTAGATCCCCGCGAGCAGCCGGCCCAGGGTCGACTTGCCGGCGCCGGAGGGGCCGACCAGTGCCATCCGGGTGCCGGGCGGCACCTCCATCGAGACCTTGTGCAGCACGTCGACGCCCTCGCGGTAGCCGAAGTGCACCCGGTCGGCGCGGACGTCCCGGCCGTCGGGCCGCAACTGTTCGTCGCCCGCCTCCGGTTCGATCTCCCGGACGCCCACCAGCCGCGCCAGGGACACCTGAGCCACCTGGAGCTCGTCGTACCAGCGCAGGATCAGGTTCACCGGGTCGACCATCATCTGGGCGATCAGCGCGCCGGTGGTCAGCTGGCCGATGCCGATCCAGCCCTGCAGTACGAACACGCCGCCGATCATCAGCACGGAGGTGAGCACGGTCGCGTGGGTGAGGTTGATGACGGGGAAGAGGACGGACCGCAGGTAGAGGGTGTACCGCTCCCAGGACGTCCACTCCTTGATCCGCCGGTCGGAGAGCGCCACCCTGCGCGCCCCGAGCCGGTGCGACTCCACGGTGCGGCCGGCGTCGACGGTCTCCGCGAGCACGGCCGCCACGGCCGCGTACCCGGCGGCCTCGGAGCGGTACGCCGACGGTGCGCGCTTGAAGTACCAGCGGCAGCCGACGACCAGCAGCGGCACCGCCACCAGCACGGCGGGCGCGAGCGGGGGCGCCGTCACGGTGAGCCCGCCGAGGAGCAGCACGATCCAGAAGACGCCGATCGTCAGCTGCGGCACGGCCTCACGCATGGCGTTGGCCAGGCGGTCGATGTCCGTGGTGATACGGGACAGCAGGTCGCCCGTCCCGGCGCGTTCGAGCACGCCCGGAGGGAGTCCGACGGAGCGGACGAGGAAGTCCTCGCGCAGATCGGCGAGCATCCGTTCGCCGAGCATGGCCCCGCGCAGCCGCACCAGCCGGACGAAGACCGCCTGGACGACGAGGGCGGCCGCGAACAGGGCGGCGGTGCGTTCCAGGTGCAGGTCGCGCGCTCCGTCCGCCGCCTTCTCCACGAGCGACCCGAGGAGCCACGGACCGGCCATCGAGGCGACGACGGCGACCGTGTTGACGGTGACGAGGAGCGCGAAGGCGCCCCGGTGCCGCCGCAGCAGCTCGCTCACGTACGCGCGCACGGTGGCCGGTGTGCCCACCGGCAGGGTGGTCGCCGTGCGGAGGGCCGCCGGGTCGTACTCCGGTGGCGCCAGGCCGATCATGCTGTCTCCTCGATGTCTTCGGTGCCGGCCTTCGTGAGCTGTGCCCCGACCGGGCCGCGCGGGGCCGCGACGAGGCGCTGCTCCGTGTCGGTCTCGCGGGTCACGACCGCGCGGTAGCGGGGCTCCGTGCGAAGCAGTTCGCGGTGCGTGCCGACCGCCACGACCGTGCCCTCGTGGACCAGGACGACCCGCTCGGCGCGGTCGAGCAGCAGCGGTGAGGACGTGAACAGGACCGTCGTGCGGCCCGCGCGCAGCTTGCGCACGCCGTCCGCGATACGTGCCTCCGTGTGCGAGTCGACGGCCGACGTCGGCTCGTCGAGCACCAGCACGTCGGGGTCGGTGACCAGCGAACGCGCCAGCGCGAGCCGCTGCCGCTGGCCGCCGGACAGGGAGCGCCCGCGTTCGGTGATGGGCGCGGTCATGGGGTCGTCGTCGAGGGACGCCTGCGCCAGCGCGTCGAGCACGTCGCCGCACTCCGCCGCGGCCAGTGCCCGCTCCGCTGCGACCTCCCCGGACGCCGGTACGTCGAGCAGTTCGGTGAGGGTGCCCGAGAGCAGCACCGGGTCCTTGTCCTGGACGAGCACCACGCCGCGGGCCTCTTCGAGCGGCCGGCCGTCCAGCGCGACGCCGCCGAGCAGCACGGAGGGCAGGCCGTCCGGTTCCGCCGGGTGGCCGCCGAGCCGTTCGGCGAGCAGTCCCCCCGCGTCCGGGTCGCCGCAGACGACGGCGGTGAGCGTTCCGGCCGGGACGAGCAGGCCGGTGGCCGGGTCGTAAAGATCGCCGGTCAGCTCGCGTGCGTCGTCCGCGGGGGTGTCCTGCCGGGCGCTCCGCTCGAGGGACAGCACCCGCGCCGCGCGGCGTGCGGAGGGCCGGGAGAAGGAGTACGCCATGGCGATCTCCTCGAAGTGGCGGAGCGGGTAGCTCAGCAGCATCACCGCGCTGTACACGGTGACCAGTTCGCCCACGGCGATCCGGCCGTCCCCGACGAGACCGAGGCCGTACCAGACGACCGAGATCAGCAGCAGGCCGGGCAGCAGCACCTGCACGGCGGAGATGGCCGACCACATGCGGGCGCTGCGGACGGCGGCGGTGCGGACCTCCTGGGAGGCGTGCCGGTAGCGCTTCAGGAAGAGCTCCTCGCCGCCGATGCCGCGGAGCACCCGCAGGCCGGCGACCGTGTCGGAGGCGAGCTCCGTGGCGCGGCCCGCCTTCTCCCGCTGCACGTCCGCGAGACGGGTGGCCCGGGGGAGCAGCGGCAGGACGCCGAGGGCCAGTACCGGCACGCCGACGGCCACGAGGACGCCGAGGGCCGGCTGGTAGATCAGCAGGCCGACGCAGACCAGCACGACGGTGAGGGCGGCGGCGAGGAAACGGGAGACCGCTTCGACGAACCAGCCGATCTTCTCGACGTCGCCGGTGGACACGGCGACCACTTCGCCGGCCGCGACCCGCCGGGTGAGCGCGGAGCCCAGCTCGGAGGTCTTGCGGATCAGGAGCTGCTGGACGCGCGCCGCGGCGGTGATCCAGTTGGTGACGGCCGTGCGGTGCAGCATGGTGTCGCCGACGGCGATGCCCACGGCGGAGACGGCGAGCAGCGCGCCCGCCACGGCGAGGGAGCTTCCCGACTTCTCCACGACCGCCTGGACGGCCCTGCCGACCCCGTAGGGAAGCGCCATGACGGACACGAAATGGAGCAATCCCCACGACAGGGAACGGAGTTGGCCGCGCAGCTGCCGACGTCCGAGCCAGAGGAGGAATCCCGGCCCCGACCGGACGTCCGGCAGACCAGGATCGACATACGGAAGGTCGCGAATCTGCATGATGTCCCAGATCGTTCGGAAGGTCGGCACAGATCTGCCAGCCTCCCGCCCCGGGACGGGCGGCAGCAAACGATTTATCCCGGTGCTCCGGGCTCCTGTGCCGGTGGGTCAGCAGCGCGGTCCGGGGCTGTCGACCAGGGCGGACAGCAGGCCGGCGAGGGTTTCGCGCTGCTCCGTGGTGAGGGGGGCGAGCACGTCCTCCGCCGCCGCGCGGCGCGCCTCGCGCAGGGCGCGCAGCGTGGCGCGGCCCGTGTCGGTCAACTCGATCCGGGTGACCCGGCGGTTGGCCGGGTCGGGCACCCGGCGGACCCGGCCACCCGCCTCCAGCCCGTCGACCAGACTCGTGACGGCACGGGGGACCACCTCGAGACGCTCCGCCAGATCCGCCATACGGGGAGGCTCTTCGTAGTGCGCCACGGTGCGCAGCAGTCGCGACTGGGCGGGCGTGATCGCTATGTCCGCCGACTGGAGCTGGCGCTTCTGGCTGCGATGGAGCCGGCGGGTCAGCCGGAGCAGCTGCTCGGCGAGCAGGCCGTCGGCGTCGGGGGTGCTCATGCCGGGAACAATATCAGGACCTTGTTCATTGTGAGTATAGGTAACAATGAGCTAGGCTCTCATCGCATCCCTGACTGAGGAGACCATTGCGGCCCGAACACACCACCTGGACACCACCGCCCAAGGACCCGGACCAACCGCCCGCCGAGGTGCGCCGGATCCTGCGGCTCTTCCGGCCCTACCGCGGCCGGCTCGCCGTCGTGGGCCTGCTCGTCGGCGCCTCGTCGCTGGTGTCCGTCGCCTCGCCGTTCCTGCTGCGCGAGATCCTCGACACCGCGATCCCGCAGGGCCGCACCGGGCTGCTCAGCCTGCTGGCGCTCGGCATGATCGCCACCGCCGTGATGACCAGCGTCTTCGGGGTGCTCCAGACGCTGATCTCCACCACGGTGGGCCAGCAGGTGATGCACGATCTGCGCACCGGGGTCTACGCCCAACTGCAACGGATGCCGCTCGCCTTCTTCACCAGGACCCGCACGGGCGAGGTCCAGTCGCGCATCGCCAACGACATCGGCGGCATGCAGGCCACCGTGACGTCGACGGCCACCTCCCTGGTCTCCAACCTCACCGCGGTCGTCGCCAGCGTCGTCGCCATGCTCGCCCTGGACTGGCGGCTCACCGTCGTCTCCCTCGTCCTGCTGCCGCTGTTCGTCTGGATCAGCCGGCGGGTCGGCCGCGAGCGGAAGAAGATCACCACCCAACGGCAGAAGCAGATGGCCGCGATGGCCGCCACCGTCACCGAGTCCCTCTCCGTCAGCGGCATTCTCCTCGGCCGCACCATGGGCAGGGCCGACTCTCTGACCAGGTCCTTCGCCGAGGAGTCGGAGCGCCTGGTCGACCTCGAGGTGCGCTCGAGCATGGCCGGCCGGTGGCGGATGTCGACCATAGGCATCGTCATGGCGGCCATGCCGGCCCTCATCTACTGGGCCGCGGGCTTCGCCCTGCGGACCGGCGGACCCGCGATCTCCATCGGCACGCTCGTCGCGTTCGTGTCGCTCCAGCAGGGCCTGTTCCGGCCGGCTGTGAGTCTGCTCTCCACAGGGGTGCAGATGCAGACCTCGCTCGCCCTGTTCCAGCGGATCTTCGAGTATCTCGACCTGCGCGTCGACATCACCGAGCCCGCGGAGCCCGTGGCGCTCGACAAGGTCCGGGGCGAAGTGCGCTTCGAGAAGGTCGGCTTCTCCTACGACCCCGCGCAGGAGCGGCCCACCCTCGACGGCATCGACCTCACCGTCCCGGCCGGCGGCTCGCTCGCGGTGGTCGGCCCGACCGGCTCCGGCAAGTCCACGCTGAGCTATCTGGTTCCCCGGCTGTACGACGTCACCGGCGGCCGGGTCACCATCGACGGCGTCGACGTACGGGACCTGGCCTTCGACACGCTCTCGCAGGCCGTGGGAGTCGTCTCCCAGGAGACGTACCTCTTCCATGCCTCCGTCGCCGACAATCTGCGCTTCGCCAAGCCGGACGCCACGGACGAGGAGCTCGAGGCCGCCGCCCGCGCCGCGCAGATCCACGACCACATCGCCTCCCTCCCCGACGGGTACGACACCCTGGTCGGCGAGCGGGGCTACCGCTTCTCCGGCGGCGAGAAGCAGCGGCTCGCCCTCGCCCGCACCATCCTGCGCGACCCGCCGGTCCTGGTCCTCGACGAGGCGACCAGCGCACTCGACACACGGACCGAGCACGCGGTGCAGCGGGCCATCGAGTCCCTCTCGCGGGGGCGCACGACGATCACCATCGCCCACCGGCTCTCCACCGTCAGGGACGCGGACGAGATCGTCGTGCTCGACGCGGGGCGCATCGCCGAGCGCGGCAGCCACCGCGAACTCCTCGAGCGGAACGGCCGCTACGCGGCCCTCGTCCGCAGGGACGCCCAACTGGCCCCTGCCGCGCCCTGACGGCGGCCGCTCGGCGCCCGCGAGC
>NZ_JBSGZJ010000427.1:0-6131 GCF_053610925.1 Streptomyces sp. NPDC054847
GTGCACGGGGCCGGGCGGGCCCGGTCCCCGTAGTGGTCACCCGGTGGCGAGCACCTGATCGACCTGTGACGCCGCGGTCGTGAGGAGCTTGTCGATGTCGGCGTCCTCGTTGGTGAGAATGCCGGACATCACGTTGTCGAGGACCTTGTAGATCTCCTGGGCCTTGGGCGGTTCTGCCTTGCCCGGGACCGGGTTGTCCATGAAGGTCTTGAAGTTGGCGACGGGCATGGTGGCGTGCCGGGTGCGGGCCGCGTCGTCCTTGCTCTTGGACCCGTCGAGCCAGAAGTTGGGCTGCGGGAGTCCGACCGGCAGCTTGTCCGCCTTGCTGCGCGCCCAGTCGAACTGGCCTTTGCCGACGGTGAGGTTCTTGAAGTTGAGCCAGGCGACGGCGGCCTTGATCTTGTCGGCGGAGATCCCGTTCTTGATCATGTAGTTGTTGCCGCCGGCAAGTGTGCTGCGCTCACCGGGTATCGGTCCCATGCCGAAGTTCTCGTACGAGGCGCCGAGTTGCTGGACCATGTAGGTGATGTCGTCGGGGGCGGCCAGGAACATCCCGAGCTTGTCGGAGGCGATCTGCTTCTGGAGGTCGCCCCACTTCAGCAGCTGGGTCTGTCCCATGCTCCTGTCCTGCCAGCGCATGGCGTGGAGGTTCGCCGCGACCTGCCTGCCGATGTCGTTGTTGAAGGCGGCCTTCTTTCCGCTCGCGTCGACGATGTCGCCACCGAGGCTGTACATCTGTGCGGTGAAGTGCCAGCCGCCGGTGTTGCCGGCGCTGTACTCGCCGAAGCCGGCGATGCCGTTGCCGAGGCCGGCGATCTTCTTCGCGGCCGTTCGGACCTCGGCCCAGGTACGGGGCGGGTTGTCCGGGTCGAGGCCCGCCTGCTGGAAGAGCTTGCGGTTGATGAGCAGGCCCATCGTGTAGTTGCTGGTGGGCAGGCCGTACAGCTTGCCTTCGTGCTTGAGGGAGTTCAGGACGTCCGGGTCGATGTCCCCCAGCAGCGGGACGGTCTTGTCGGTGACGTACGCGGTGATGTCCGCGGCGCCGTCGTTGTCCAGCACCTGCGGCAGATCGGTGAAGTACGTGTAGAAGACGTCCGGCTGGGACTTCGCCTTCAGCATGGCGGTGAAGCGCGGCGGTTCCAGGCACTGCCCGGGTGTGGAGCGGCCCTCGATCGTGATGTTCGGATACGTCTTGTTGAACTCGGCGACGTCTTCCTTCCACTGCTTGAGCTCGGCGGCCTTGGCGGCCGGCGGCATGCAGTCGATCGTGAGCGTCAGTTTCGTCTTCGGGTCCAGCGGAGCGGCGGGGTCGGAGTTGCCGCCGCTGCCGGATCCGCCGCTGTTGTCGCTGCTGCTGCTGGTGCCGCAGGCGGCGAGCACGGTGAGCGTGAGCGCGGAGACGAGCGTGACCGCGCCGGCGCGGCGTGAACGACGGAACCGAGCACTTCTCATGGATGGTCCCCCTCGGGCATGAACGTGGAAGGCGTCCCACCGTCGATGCGAGGCGGGCGTCGCACACTCAATCATCACCATCAGGTGAACGCAATATCTCGCGCTTGTTCCGTAATTGATTGACAGTTGGTTGCAGGACGGGGCAGGCACGCCCGGAGACTGCCCCTGCGGGCGGGATCGCGGCAGGGCGCGCCGACAGAGCCTCGCACCCTCGAGCGACCGGTACGCAAGAGCCGTTGACAAACGCACCGGGCACTAGAAACCTGTCAGCGCACTCAGCGCAAACATTCGACTGAATCACTCAAATTCCGTCCCGGGAGTGCTGCACCGGCTCCGGGGCCCGCCGTCTCCTACGGAACCGAGGACACCATGAGACGCAGACTGTTCAGATGGCGACTACTCCCGGGCGCCCTCGTAGTCGGCCTGGTCACCGCCGGGCTGCTGCCCGTCAGCACGGCTCACGCGGCCGATACGAGCCCCAACCTCGCCCTCGGCAGGACCGCGATCGCAGGCGGCTCCCACGGGTCCTATCCCGCCGCCAACACCACCGACGGCAGCCAGCATTCGTACTGGGAGGGCCCTGCGGGCAGCTTCCCGCAATGGGTCCAGGTCGACCTCGGCGGCAGGACGGACGTGGACCGGATCGTGCTGAAGCTGCCCTCCACCTGGGAGGCGCGCACCGAGACGCTCAGCATCCAGGGCAGCGGCGACGGCAGTTCCTTCAGCACGCTCTCCGCGTCCACGGTCCGGTCGTTCAGCCCGTCGCATACGAACACCGTGGGCATCGACGTCACCGCCGACGACATCCGCTACGTCCGTGTGCACGTCACCGCCAACACCGGCTGGAACGCCGCGCAGCTCTCCGAGATCGAGGTCTACGGGGAGGCCGGCGACACCGGCAACCCACCTGTGAACGGCGCCGATCTGGCCCGCGGCAAACCGATCGAGGCGTCCTCGACGACCCAGTCGTATGTCGCCGCCAACGCCAACGACGACCGTGTCACCACCTACTGGGAAGCCGGCGGCCATCCCTCGACGCTGACGGTGAAGCTCGGCGCCGACGCGGACGTCGAGGCCGTCGTGGTCAAGCTGAACCCCGACCCGATATGGGGTCCTCGGACCCAGAGCATCCAGGTGCTCGGCCGCGCGCAGTCCGCGACCGGCTTCACCTCGCTGAAGGACCGCGCCGACTACGGCTTCTCCCCCTCCACCAACCAGAACACGGTGACCATTCCGGTCAGCGGCCGCTACGCCGACGTGCAGCTGAAGTTCTTCGGCAACACCGGGGCCCCCGGCGGGCAGGTGGCCGAGTTCCAGGTCCTCGGCACGGCAGCGCCCAACCCCGACCTCACGCTCACCGAACTGACGTGGTCACCGGCCTCTCCCTCCGAGAGGGACGCCGTGACCGTGAACGCGACGGTACGCAACGCCGGTACGGCGCCGGCCGGCGCGACCAAACTCGACGTCAGCCTGGAAGGCGTCGTCGCGGGCAGCGCCCCGGTGGGCGCCCTCGCCGCGGGCGCCACGGCCACCGTCGCGGTCGACGTCGGCAGACGCCCCATGGGCAGGTACACCGTCACGGCCGTGGTCGACCCGACCGACACGATCGTGGAGACCGACGACACCAACAACAGCCGCACGGCCGCCTCCCCGCTGGTCGTCGGCCAGAGTCCCGGGCCGGATCTGGAGGTCCGCTCCATCACCACCAGCCCGGTGAACCCCGCCGTCGGAGCCCCGGTGACCTTCACCGTGGCGGTGCACAACCGCGGCACCATCGCCGTCGGCGCCGGCACCGTCACCCGCCTGGCCGCGGGCAGCACCACGCTCCAGGGCACGACCGGCCAGGTCCCCGCCGGCGGGACGGTCGACGTACCCATCGGCGGCAGCTGGACCGCCACCAGCGGCGGAGCGACGCTCACGGCCACCGCCGACGCGACGGGCCTGGTCGCGGAGACCGACGAGAACAACAACGTGTTCGCGCGTTCCGTGGTCGTCGGCCGCGGGGCCGCGGTGCCGTACACCGAGTACGAGGCGGAGGACGCCCGTTACGAGGGCACCCTGCTCACCGCCGACCAGAAGCGCACGTTCGGGCACACCAACTTCGCCACCGAGTCCTCCGGCCGCAAGTCGGTCCGGCTGAACGCCACGGGCCAGTTCGTCGAGTTCACCTCCACCAACGCGTCCAACTCGATCGTCGTGCGCAACTCCGTCCCCGACGCGCCCGGCGGCGGGGGCGCGGAAGCCACCATCAGTCTCTACGCCGACAACACCTTCGTGCGGAAGCTGACCCTCTCGTCCAAGCACAGCTGGCTGTACGGCAACACCGACAGCCCCGAAGGGCTGACCAACACCCCGCAGGCCGATGCCAGGCGGCTGTTCGACGAGTCCCACGCGCTGCTGTCGCAGACCTATCCGGCCGGAACGAAGTTCCGGCTCCAGCGCGACGCGGGCGACTCAGCGGCCTTCTACATCATCGACCTGATCGACCTCGAGCAGGTCGCCCCACCGGCGAGCCGGCCGGACGGGTGCACCTCGATCACGTCCTACGGAGCGGTGCCGAACGACGGCATCGACGACACGGACGCCATCCAGCGTGCGGTCACCGCCGACCAGGCGGGCGACATCGGCTGCGTGTGGATCCCGGCGGGGCAGTGGCGCCAGGAGCAGAAGATCCTCACCGACGACCCGCTCGACCGGGGCACTCACAACCAGGTCGGCATCAGAGACGTCACCATCCGCGGCGCGGGCATGTGGCACTCCCAGCTCTACACGCTGACCCCGCCCCACGAGGCGGGCGGCATCAACCACCCGCACGAGGGCAACTTCGGCTTCGACATCGACGACAACACCAAGATCTCCGACATCGCGATCTTCGGCTCGGGCACCATCCGCGGCGGGGACGGCAACGCCGAGGGCGGTGTCGCTCTCAACGGCCGGTTCGGCCAGAACACCAAGATCTCCCACGTGTGGATCGAGCACGCCAACGTCGGTGCCTGGGTCGGCCGCGACTACTCCAACATCCCCGAGCTGTGGGGTCCGGGAGACGGTCTCGAGTTCACCGGGATGCGCATCAGGAACACGTACGCCGACGGCATCAACTTCGCCAACGGCACGCGCAACTCGACGGTGTTCAACTCCTCGTTCCGCAACACCGGTGACGACGCCCTCGCGGTGTGGGCAAGCCGGTACGTCAAGGACCCCGCCACCGACATCGGCCACGACAACCACTTCCGCAACAACACCGTCCAGCTGCCCTGGCGGGCCAACGGCATCGCGATCTACGGCGGCTACGGAAACACCATCGAGAACAACCTGGTCTCCGACACGATGAACTACCCCGGCATCATGCTGGCGACCGACCACGATCCGCTGCCCTTCTCGGGCCGGACCCTCATCACCGGCAACGCGCTGCACCGCACGGGCGGCGCCTTCTGGGGCGAGGCGCAGGAGTTCGGCGCCATCACGCTCTTCGCGGCTGGGCAGGACATCCCCGGCGTCATCATCCGGGACACCGAGATCCGCGACTCCACGTACGACGGAATCCAGTTCAAGTCGGGCGGTGGCGCCGTGCCGGGAGTGCAGATCCAGAACGTCCTCATCGACAGGTCCAACAACGGCTCGGGCATCCTGGCGCACGGCGGCGCCCGTGGCAGCGCGACGCTGACGGACGTGACCGTCACGAACTCGGCCGAAGGCGATGTGCTCATCGAACCGGGCTCACAGTTCGTGATCAACGGCGCGCCCGCCGGGACGTCGGGGAGGAGGACACGATGACCGGGCGGCCGGCCCGGGACTGATCATCGCGGGAGCTCTTCCCAGGGGGCCCGTCGTGGTCCGCGTCCCGGCCGGGACCGATCGTGGTCCCGGCCGAGACGCAGTCGTACCCGCACACCGCCGATCCGGGACCACGAGCCGTGCTCCGGCGGCCGCCAGGTGCGGCGATTCGGGGGGGGCGCGCCCGGGCGCGGAGAAGAGCGACGTGAGGAGCGGGCATAGCTGGGTACCCGGGGATCAGCACGGGCGGTCCGGGCGCGCCCCGGACCCGGCGCCGTGCTGAAAGAGGGATCGCCGCAGAACAGAAGGAGGCACTGATGAGCACCGTGAAGGAAGCCGTCGAGGTCGAGGTTCCGGTGCGGACCGCGTACAACCAGTGGACCATGTTCGAGGAGTTCCCCCGGTTCATGGAGGGTGTCGAGGAGATCCGGCAGATCGACGACCGCCACAACCACTGGACGACCAAGATCGGCGGCGTGCGTCGCGAGTTCGACACGGAGATCGTCGACCAGTTCCCCGACGAGCGGATCGCCTGGCGGACCGTCAGTGGCGACACACAGCAGAAGGGCACCGTCCGCTTCGAGCGTCTGGATGACACGCACACACGGGTGGAGCTGGTCATGGACATCGAACCGTCCGGTCCGGCGGAGAAGGTCGCCGATGTCACCGGCACCATCGACCGGCGCGTCAAGGCAGACATGCGGCGGTTCAAGGACTACATCGAGAAGCAGGGCGGCGAGTCCGGCGGCTGGCGCGGCCGGATCGCACCGGGCGACATGTGACGTCCTTCGGGTGGCGAACGGGACCCGCGGCCTGACCCGCCCGACGATGTCGAGGCACGGTCGCTGCACCGTTTCGCCATGTGTGTTTTATTCATCGTAGAGCTGTGGAGAGATTCACAGTTG
>NZ_JBSGZJ010000428.1:0-6124 GCF_053610925.1 Streptomyces sp. NPDC054847
CGTGTGTGCCGTGCGGTCACCGCACCGGAGTGAAGTCCCGCGCCCCGATGAAGTCGGGCCGCGGCACCGGCGCCGCGAACGGCTCGACCGCCGTGTTCTCCACGCTGTTGAACACGATGAAGACGTTGCTGCGCGGATACGGCGTGATGTTGTCGCCGGATCCGTGCATGCAGTTGCAGTCGAACCAGGTCGCCGACCCGGCCCGGCCGGTGAACAGCCGGATGCCGTGGTCGTCCGCGAAGCGCGTCAGCGCCTCGTCGGACGGTGTGCCGGCGTCCTGCATCTGCAGCGACTTCTTGTAGTTGTCCTTCGGCGTCTCGCCCGCGCAGCCGAGGAACGTCTTGTGCGACCCCGGCATGATCATCAGGCCGCCGTTGGTGTCGAAGTTCTCGGTCAGCGCGATGGAGACGGAGACGGTGCGCATGTTCGGCAGGCCGTCCTCCGCGTGCCACGTCTCGAAGTCCGAGTGCCAGTAGAAGCCGGAAGCGCCGAAGCCGGGCTTCACGTTGATCCGGGACTGGTGGACGTACACGTCGGAGCCCAGGATCTGCCGGGCTCTGCCCACCACCCGCTCGTCGCGCACCAGCGCGGCGAACAGCTCGCTGATCTTGTGGACCTCGAAGACCGACCGCACGTCCTGCGACTTCGGCTCGATGATCGAGCGCTCGTCGGCGCGCACCGCCGGGTCGCTGATCAGCCGCTCCAGTTCGGAGCGGTAGACGGCGACCTCGTCGTCCCTGATCAGCTGGTCGACGGTGAGGAAGCCGTCCCGCTCGAACCCCATGAGGTCCGCCGTGGCGATCGGCCCCGGGGCGCCGGGTGCCGACCAGACGACCGGGTCCTTGCGGGGGGTGAGCACCTCACTGGCGCCACGGGTCGGGTACAGGTCGGTGCGTGCGGGTGCGGTGGTCATTTCTCAGCCCTCCTCGGTCAGCAGCGGGTAGACGCCGTTCTCGTCGTGGTCCTCCCGTCCGGTGACGGGGGGATTGAAGACGCAGACGCAACGGAAGTCCGTCTTGGGGCGCATGGTGTGCTTCTCGTGCCCGTCCAGCAGGTACATCGTGCCGGGCTCGATCCAGTGGGTCTCGCCCGTCTCGTCGTTGGTCAGTTCGGCCTCACCCTCCACGCAGAGCACGGCCTCGATGTGGTTCGCGTACCACATCGACGTCTCCGTACCCGCGTAGAGCACGGTTTCGTGGAGCGAGAAGCCGACCTTCTCCTTGGCGAGCACGATGCGCTTGCTCTCCCAGGTGCCGGAAGCGGACTTCACATGGCGCTCGGTGTTCTCGATGTCCTTGAACGATCGGACGATCACGGTGGTTCGTCACCTCTCGGTAGTCAGGGTGGTCAGGCGGTCTCTCGGACGGAGCGCGCCAGGATGCGCAGGCCCTCGTCCAGCTCGTCGGCGGAGATCGTCAGCGCCGGCAGCAGCTTCACGACCTCGCTCTCCGGCCCGGACGTCTCCAGCAGCATTCCGAGCTCGAAGGCGCGGGCGCAGACGGCGGACGCACGCGGCTTGTCCTCGAACTCCATGCCCCAGACCAGGCCGCGGCCGCGGAAGCTGACGCCCTCGCCGCCCATCTCGTCGACGATGGCGAGCAGCGCACGCTCGACCTGCTCGCCGCGGGCGATGGTCTGCTTCTCCATCTGCCCGTCGGCCCAGTAGGTGTTGAGCGCCGCGGCGGCGGTCACGAACGCCGGGTTGTTGCCGCGGAACGTGCCGTTGTGCTCGCCCGGCTCCCAGATGTCCAGCTCGGGCTTGAACAGGGTGAGCGCCAGGGGCAGGCCGTAGCCGCTGATGGACTTCGAGACGGTGACGATGTCCGGGACGATGCCGGCCTCCTCGAAGGAGAAGAAGCCGCCGGTGCGGCCGCAGCCCATCTGGATGTCGTCGACGATCAGCAGCATGTCCTGGCGGTGGCACAGGTCCTGCAGCGCGCGCAGCCACTCGGCGCGGGCCACGTTGATGCCGCCCTCGCCCTGGACCGTCTCGACGATCACGGCGGCCGGCTTGTTCAGGCCCGAGCCCTGGTCCTCGAGCAGCCGCTCGAACCAGAGGAAGTCGGGGACCTGGCCGTCGAAGTAGTTGTCGAACGGCATCGGGGTGCCGTGCACCAGCGGGATGCCGGCGCCGGCCCGCTTGAAGGCGTTGCCGGTGACGGCGAGCGAGCCGAGCGACATGCCGTGGAAGGCGTTGGTGAACGAGACGACGGACTCGCGGCCCTTCACCTTGCGGGCGAGCTTCAGCGCGGCCTCGACCGCGTTGGTGCCCGTCGGCCCCGGGAACATGACCTTGTAGGGCAGGTCGCGCGGCCGAAGGATCACGTTCTGGAACGACTCGAGGAACGCGCGCTTGGCGGTGGTGGCCATGTCCAGGCCGTGGGTGATGCCGTCGCGCTCGATGTAGTCGATCAGGGCCCGTTTCAGGACCGGGTTGTTGTGCCCGTAGTTCAGCGAGCCTGCGCCGGCGAAGAAGTCGAGGTAGGTGTGGCCGTCCTCGTCGTGGAGGTGGCTGCCCTGGGCGCGGTCGAACACGGCGGGCCAGCCGCGGCAGTAGCTGCGCACCTCGGACTCGAGGGTCTCGAAGACGCTCAGGGCGGGCGGGGTGATGGTCACAGCGAACTCCATGGGGGTGGGGTGGGCGCGAGAGGTCAGGGATGACGCGGCGCGCGCGGGGTGCCGTGCGGGCACGGGGCGCGCGGCAGCGGTCACGCGGCGACGGGGCCGATGCGGTACAGCACTTCCGGCTGGTGCGTCTCCTCGGGGAACAGCCCGCCGTCGAAGAGGACCTCGCGGCTGAGGGATGCTCCGTGGCGCTTGGCGTAGGAGGTGAACAGGGCGTCGGAGGCGGTGTTGTCCGGGGTGATGGTCGTCTCTATCTCGCGGACCCCGTGTCCGCCGGTGACCTTGGCGGTCAGTGCGTCCAGCAGGACGCCGGCCAGCCCCCGGCCCCGGTGCGCATGGTCGACGGCCACCTGCCAGACGACGAGCGCCTCCGGGCGGTCGGGGCGTACGTATCCGGTGACGAAGGCGATGGGCTCGCCGTCACGGCCGCGGGCCACGACGGAGGTGGCCGCGAAGTCGCGACACCACAGCAGGTAGCTGTACGAGGAGTTGAGGTCCAGGACCTCGGAGTCGCGGGCGATGCGCCAGATCGCGGCTCCGTCCTCCACTCGTGGGGTGTCGATCTCAAGGAATTCGTCTCGGGCTCGTACAAGGTCTTCTTGTGCGGCGGTCATGTCGATTCAATTTACCCAGCAAATTCGCGAATTGCATCGGGCCAGGGGGTTGGGTGCCGAGAGCCGTTGTGTTATCGCGCGGGCGCGAGCTCGCTCGGAATCGTCGAGCGATCGCGCGTGTTTGCTCGGAAATATCCGGGCATATCGGCCTCTCTGTGGTGTCCGTCACATGGCGGCAACCCGGTTGACACGTGCTTGAATCGACCCCGAAAACGATACGAATCCCTACGTTTAACGATCCGGATCGGGGGCAGCAGAATGCGGGGAGCTATTTACCGGAGTGAATGCGAATTTGCTCTCCGCTTTATTTCGGTGCGTTTATGCGGACGAATACGGGGCACCGGGAGCCGATGTGAGGATCCTGCCGGAGAGCGGCCGCGGAGGTGTGCCGCGGGCGAAGGCCCCGCGCGAGCGGGGCCCCCGGGCCTCAGCCCCAGCTCTCGCCGACCGCCCGGCGCGCGCCCTCGAGATCGACCGACCGGCCGTGCTCGGCCAGCGCGCCGCCCAGCGCCGCGAGCGACGACTGCACCACGCCACGGGTCGCGTCCACTCCGTAGTGGTTGATCCGGATCATCTCCGAGGCCAGCGGACCGCCACCGGCCATCACCGGCAGCGACGGGTCAGCGGCGAGCGCCTTCGCCACCAGGTCCCGGGCGTCCACCCCGGCCGGGGCGCGCAGCGTGGTCGCCACAGGGGCGGCGTGCCGTGCCTCGTGCACGTAGGGGGCGATGCCTCCGCCGAGCGCCAGCGCTCCCGCCCGGGTGGCCGCGGCGGCCGCCGCGTGCCGGGCCGTCACCGCGTCCAGGCCCTCCGACCCGATCCGCTCGAGGCACGCCTCGAGCGCCAGCATCTCCAGCTGCGCGGGCGCGTGGAGCAGGGCCTTGCGCCCGCCGTCGATCCAGCGCTGCTTCCAGTCGAGCAGCGACAGGTACGAGCCGCGGGGCGCGGCCGGGTTGGCGGCGATGCGTTCCCACGCCCGCTCGCTCACCGCCACGGCGGAGACGCCGGCCGGGCCGCCCATCGCCTTCTGCGCGCCGATCACGCACAGGTCCACGCCCCAGGCGTCGGGGAGCAGGGGCTCGGCGGCCACGGACGCGACCGCGTCCAGCATGAACACCGCGCCGTGCGCCCTTACGACCTCGCCGATCTCGGCGACGGGGTTGGTGTTGCCCGTCGCCGCCTCGGCGTGCACCAGCGAGACGAAGTCGATCTGCGGGTGCTCGGCCAGCGCCCGCGCCACCTGCTCGGCGCTCACCGCCGTGTGGAAGGGGACCTCGAGGTCCACGACATCGGCGCCGCAGTCGCGCAGCCAGTTGCCGAAGGTCTGGCCGTAAGGGCCCGTGACCACGTTCAGCGCCGTCGACCCGGGGTGCGCGCCGCCGCGGATGCAGCCCTCGAGGGGCAGCAGGGCCTCGCCCTGCATCACGACCACGTCCTGCTCGGTGCCGAGCAGCGCCGCGACCCGGCGCTCGATGGACGCGAAGTGCGCGGCGGTCAGCGGGGCGAGGTCCAGCAGCGGGTGTGTCACGGCGGTGCTCGGTTTCTCTCGGTGGTCCGGACGGCGTTCCCACCAGGGCCGGACGGTGTTCGGACAGTGTTCGGGCTCTCGCTCGAGAGTACCGAGGGCCTCGTACAGTTCCTGGCATGAGCGATCACACGGTGCTGCATGTGAAGGGGCGGGTGCTCGTCGGGCCCGAGGAGGTGCGGGACGAACTGTGGGCGGTCGACGGCCGGATCACCTTCGAACGTCCCCGCGCCGAGGCGGTCACCGTGCACGGCTGGGCGCTGCCCGGGCTGGTCGACGCCCACTGCCACGTCGGTCTCGACCACCACGGCCCGGTCGACGCCGCGACCAGCGAGAAGCAGGCCCTCACCGACCGTGAGGCGGGCACACTGCTGATCCGCGACGCCGGATCCCCCTCCGACACGCGCTGGATCGACGAGCGCGAGGACCTGCCGAAGATCATCCGGGCGGGCCGGCACATCGCCCGCACCCGCCGCTACATCCGCAACTACGCGCACGAGATCGAGCCCGAGGACCTGGTGGCGTACGTCGCGCGGGAGGCACGGCGCGGCGACGGCTGGGTCAAGCTCGTCGGTGACTGGATCGACCGCGACGCGGGCGACCTCACCGCCTGCTGGCCGCGCGGGGCGGTGGAGGCGGCCATCGCGGAGGCCCACCGGCTGGGGGCCCGGGTGACGGCGCACTGCTTCGCGGAGGACTCGCTGCGCGACCTCGTCGAGGCCGGCATCGACTGCATCGAGCACGCGACCGGGCTTACGGAGGAGACGATCCCGCTGTTCGCGGAACGCGGTGTCGCCATCGTCCCGACCCTGGTCAACATCGCCACCTTCCCCGCACTCGCCGCGGGCGGGGAGTCCAAGTTCCCCCAGTGGTCCGCCCATATGCGCCGGCTGTACGAGCGCCGCTACGACACCGTGCGTGCGGCCTACGACGCGGGCGTACCGGTCTTCGTCGGCACCGACGCCGGCGGTTCCCTCGCGCACGGGCTGGTGGCCGCGGAGGTCGCCGAGCTGGTGAAGGCGGGCATCCCGCCGCTCGAAGCGCTGTCGGCGACCACATGGGGAGCCAGGAGCTGGCTGGGCCGCCCGGCGCTGGAGGAGGGCGCCCCGGCCGACCTGGTGGTGTACGACGAGGACCCGCGGGCGGATGTGCGGGTGCTCGCGGCGCCGCGCCGGATCGTGCTCGACGGGCGGATCGTCGACTGAGGTACGGGTGACGGCGAACGGGAGCCGTACGGGCCGGCCGTACGGAAGCGCGTCCCTGAGCCGTCACGCGGTGAGAGGCCCGTCCGTCGCCGTCAGGGGAGCGGGGAGGTCGGTGGAGCCGGTCAGATAGCGGTCCGCCGCCGCCGCGGCGGACC
>NZ_JBSGZJ010000429.1:0-6121 GCF_053610925.1 Streptomyces sp. NPDC054847
CCCGGCCACAGTCATGCACGCTCCGGTCAGCCGGACACGCTTGTCCCGCTTCGGTCAGCCGGCCGCGACCTCGACCGCCGCCAGGTTCTTCTTGCCCCGGCGCAGCACCAGCCAGCGACCGTGCAGCAGGTCGTCACCTGCCACCACGGCGTCCTCGGCGGTCACCTTCACGTTGTTCACGTAGGCGCCGCCCTCCTTCACCGTGCGGCGGGCGGCCGACTTGCTCGGCGCCAGACCGACCTCGGTGAACAGATCGACCACCGGCAGCAGCTCGCCGACCCGCGCGTGCGGCAGCTCGGCGAGGGCGGCACGCAGTGTCGCCTCGTCCAGGTCCGCCAGCTCGCCCTGGCCGAACAGCGCCCGGGAGGCGTTGATCACCGCGGCGCACTGGTCCGCGCCGTGCACCAGCGTCGTCAGCTCCTCGGCCAGCGCGCGCTGCGCGGCCCGTGCCTGCGGCCGCTCCTCGGTCTGCTTCTCCAGCTCCTCGAGCTCCTCACGGCTCTTGAAGCTCAGGACCCTCATGTAGCGGGAGATGTCCCGGTCGTCCGTGTTCAGCCAGAACTGGTAGAACGCGTACGGCGTCGTCATCTCCGGGTCGAGCCAGAGCGTTCCCGTCTCGGACTTGCCGAACTTGGTGCCGTCCGCCTTGGTCATCAGCGGCGTGGCCAGGGCATGCACCTCGGCGTCCGGCTCGAGCCGGTGGATCAGGTCCAGGCCCGCGGTCAGGTTGCCCCATTGGTCGCTGCCGCCCTGCTGAAGGGTGCAGCCGTAGCGGCGGTACAGCTCCAGGAAGTCCATGCCCTGCAGCAGCTGGTAGCTGAACTCCGTGTAGCTGATGCCCTGCTCGGACTCCAGGCGGCGGGCGACCGAGTCCTTGGTGAGCATCTTGTTGACACGGAAGTGCTTGCCGATGTCCCGCAGGAACTCGATCGCGGACATGCCCGCGGTCCAGTCCAGGTTGTTCACCATGATCGCCGCGTTGTCGCCCTCGAAGGACAGGTAGGGCTCGATCTGCGAACGCAGCCGGTCGACCCAGCGCGCGATCGTCTCCGGATCGTTCAGCGTGCGCTCCGCGGTCGGCCGCGGGTCGCCGATCTGCCCCGTCGCCCCGCCGACCAGCGCGAGGGGGCGGTGCCCGGCCTGCTGGAGACGGCGGATGGTGAGCACCTGCACCAGGTGACCGACATGCAGGCTCGCCGCGGTGGGGTCGAAGCCGCAATAGAACGTGACAGGACCGTCCGCGAGAGCCTTGCGCAGGGCCTCTTCGTCGGTGGACTGGGCCATCAGCCCGCGCCACTTCAGCTCGTCGACGATGTCCGTCACGGTGTCGTGTCTCCTTGGAACAGGGGAAACCCCGCTGGGTGGTAGCAGGGCGCTACCACCCAGTCTATTGGTGACCGGGACCCCGGCCGACCGGATATCCGGCGCTCACACGCCCTTGCTCACCGAGCTCATGTTGAAGTCCGGCACCCGCAGCGCGGGCATCGAGGCCCGGGTGAACCAGTCGCCCCACTCACGCGGCAGCGTCTTCTCGCTCCGCCCGGCCTCCGCCGCCCGCGAGAGCAGATCGACGGGCGACTCGTTGAAACGGAAGTTGTTGACCTCCCCGACGACCTCGCCGTTCTCCACCAGATACACCCCGTCCCTGGTCAGACCGGTCAGCAGCAGCGTCGCCGGGTCGACCTCGCGGATGTACCAGAGGCACGTCAGCAGCAGCCCGCGGGCCGTGCCGGCCACCATTTCCTCCAGGCTGCGCTCGCCGCCGCCGTCCAGGATGAGGTTCCCCGCGCCGGGCGCGACCGGCAGGCCGGTCAGACCGGCGCTGTGCCGGGTGGTCACCAGGTGATCGAGCTTTCCGTCCCGCACCCAGTCCGTCGCCGTGATCGGCAGACCGTTGTCGAAGACGGAGGCGTCGTCGCCGGAGGAGTGCGCGATCACGAACGGGGCCGACTCGAGGCCCGGCTCGTGGGGGTCGCTGCGCAGGGTCAGCGGAAGGGGGGACAGCGTCTCCCCGACGCGGGTGCCGCCGCCCGGCTTGGAGAAGACCGTACGGCCCTCCGCCGCGTCGCGGGCCGCGGACGACCACATCTGGTAGATCAGCAGGTCGGCCACCGCGGTGGGCGGCAGCAGGGTCTCGTACCGGCCCGCGGGCAGCTCGGTCCGGCGCTGCGCCCACACCAGGCGCTGCGCCAGCTCGGCGTCCATCACGCCCGGGTCGACGTCCTTGAAGTCCCGCGTGGAGCTGCCCGCCCACGCCGAGCGCGTACGGTCCGGGGACTTGGCGTTCAGCTCGAGGGTGCCGTTCGGCTGGTCGTGCCGCAGCCGCAGCCCCGTGGAGGTGCCCACATACGTGGAGGTCATCTCGTGGTTGGCGAAGCCGTACAGCTCCCGGCCGCCGGCGCGGGCCCGGGCGAAGGCCTCGCCGAGGGCGGGTGCGAAGTCGGCGAACACGGCGGAGGTGGTCTCGGCGGGAGCGTCCGTGAAGTCGGGGGACGCCGGGGTGCCCTCGACCAGCGGCTGGGCGTCCTCCGCCGGACCGGCGCCACGGGCGGCCGCCTCGGCGGCGCGCACCAGCGGCTCGAGGTCGGCGGCGGTCACCGCGGACCGGGACACCACACCGGAGGCGGTCCCCTCGGCGCCGTCGACGGTCGCGATGACGGTGAGGGTGCGGCCGCGGGTCACGCCGTTCGTGGTCAGGGCGTTGCCGGCCCAGCGCAGATTGGCGGACGACTCCTCGTCGGCGATGACGACACACCCGTCGGCGGTGGACAGCTCGAGAGCCCGCTCGACGATCTCGTGCGGCTTGGTCGTACGGGGGCTCATCGGCCGGCCTCCTGGGTGGTGTTCAGAATGTTGACGCCCCGGAAGAGGGCGGAGGGGCAGCCGTGGGAGACCGCGGCGACCTGGCCCGGCTGGGCCTTTCCGCAGTTGAACGCGCCCCCGAGCACATAGGTCTGCGGGCCGCCGACCTGCTCCATGGAGCCCCAGAACTCGGTGGTCGTCGCCTGGTACGCGACGTCCCGGAGCTGTCCGGCCAGCCGGCCGTTCTCGATCCGGAAGAACCGCTGCCCGGTGAACTGGAAGTTGTAGCGCTGCATGTCGATGGACCACGACCGGTCGCCGACCACGTAGATCCCGCGCTCGACCCCGCCGATCAGGTCCTCCGTGGACAGGCCGCCCGGGTCCGGGCGGAGCGACACGTTCGCCATCCGCTGCACCGGGACGTGCGCGGGGGAGTCGGCGTAGGCGCAGCCGTTGGAGCGGCCGAGGTTCGTCAGCTTCGCGATCCGCCGGTCCAGCTGGTAGCCGACCAGCGTGCCGTCCTTGACCAGGTCCCAGCTCTGCGCCTCGACGCCCTCGTCGTCGTACCCGATCGTCGCCAGCCCGTGCTCGGCCGTGCGGTCGCCGGTCACGTTCATCACGGACGAGCCGTACGCCAGCTTCCCCAGCTGGTCGAAGGTCGCGAACGAGGTTCCGGCGTACGCGGCCTCGTATCCGAGCGCCCGGTCCAGCTCTGTGGCGTGGCCGATCGACTCGTGGATCGTCAGCCACAGGTTCGACGGGTCGACCACCAGGTCGTAGCGGCCGGACTCGACGCTCGGCGCGCGCATCTTCTCCGCCAGCAGCACCGGGATCTCCTCCAGCTCACGGTCCCAGTCCCAGCCCGTACCGGTCAGGTACTCCCAGCCGCGGCCGGCCGGCGGCGCGATCGTGCGCATCGATTCGAATTCGCCGCTGGTGCCGTCGACGGCGACCGCGGTGAGCTGCGGGTGCAGCCGGACCCGCTGCTGGGTGGTGACGGTGCCGGCCGTGTCCGCGTAGAACTTGTTCTCGTGGACGGTGAGCAGCGACGCGTCCACGTGCGCCACGCCGTCCGCCCGCAGCAGCCGGCCGCTGAAGTCGGCGAGCAGCGCGGTCTTCTCCTCGTCGGGTACCTCGAAGGGGTCGATCTCGTACGAGGAGATCCACGTCTTGTCCGAGTGCACCGGCTCGTCCGCCAGCTCCACGCGCTCGTCGGACCCGGCCGCCGCGATCACCTTCGCCGACAGCTTCGCCATCGCCACCGCCTGGCCCGCGACCCGGGCCGCGGCGTCCATGGTGAGATCCACCCCTGAGGCGAAGCCCCACGCACCGCCGTGCACGACGCGCACGGCGTACCCGAGGTCCGTGGTGTCGGAGGAACCGGCGAGCTTGGCGTCACGCAGCCGCCACGCCGCACTGCGTACACGCTCGAGACGGAAGTCGGCGTGCTCGGCGCCGAGCGCGCGGGCCCGGGCGAGTGCCGCGTCGGCGAGCGCCCGCAGCGGCAGCGCCGTGAAGGCTTCGTCGATGGAATGAGGCACGGATGTCTCCTGTCGTCGCGACGGGTCGCCCCGATCATGTCGCGACGGGGTGCCTGTTGCCCAGCGGGTTGTGAAGGATGCCGTGCCGTCCTCTTCTGTAGGGACCCGACAGTGACTGATCTGCTGCGCTGTCAGGGACCGATTCCCCGTACGACGGACCGGACCGATAGGTTTTCGGGTAGTCGCCTGGCTGCCAGGTGCTCCAGACCACTGACGAAAGGGTGATCCGTTGAGCCGCTCGGTTCTCGTCACCGGAGGAAACCGGGGCATCGGCCTCGCCATCGCCCGCGCTTTCGCCGAGAACGGCGACAAGGTCGCCATCACCTACCGGTCGGGCGAGCCGCCCGCCGAGCTCGTCGAGGCGGGCTGCCTGCCCGTCCGCTGCGACATCACGGACGCCGAGCAGGTGGAGCAGGCCTACAAGGAGATCGAGGAGAAGCACGGCAATGTGGAGGTGCTGGTCGCCAACGCCGGCATCACCAAGGACCAGCTTCTGATGCGGATGTCGGAGGACGACTTCACCTCCGTCCTCGACACCAACCTCACCGGCACCTTCCGGGTCGTCAAGCGCGCCAACCGCGGCATGCTGCGCGCCAAGAAGGGCCGTGTCGTGCTGATCTCCTCCGTCGTCGGGCTGCTGGGCTCGGCGGGGCAGGCCAACTACGCCGCCTCGAAGGCCGGCCTGGTGGGCTTCGCCCGCTCCCTGGCCCGTGAGCTCGGCTCGCGGAACATCACCTTCAACGTCGTCGCACCCGGCTTTGTCGACACCGACATGACGCAGGTGCTCACCGACGAGCAGCGCGCGGGCATCGTCTCGCAGGTGCCGCTCGGCCGTTACGCGAAGCCGGAGGAGATCGCCGCCGCCGTGCGCTTCCTGGCCTCCGACGACGCCTCGTACATCACTGGAGCCGTCATCCCCGTTGACGGCGGATTGGGCATGGGTCACTGATCACATGAGCGGAATTCTCGAGGGCAAGCGCGTCCTGATCACCGGTGTGCTGATGGAGTCCTCCATCGCCTTCCACACCGCCAAGGTGGCCCAGGAGCAGGGCGCGGAGATCATCCTCACCGCCTTCCCGCGGCCCACCCTGACCGAGCGCATCGCCAAGAAGCTCCCCCGGCCCGCGAAGGTCATCGAGCTCGACGTCACCAACGACGAGCACCTGGCCCGCGTCGAGGGCATCGTGCGCGAGGAGCTCGGCGGTCTGGACGGTGTCGTCCACTCGATCGGCTTCGCCCCGCAGGACGCCCTCGGCGGCAACTTCCTCAACACGCCCTTCGAGTCGGTGTCGACCGCGATGCACGTCTCCGCGTTCTCGCTGAAGTCCCTGACGATGGCCTGCCTGCCGCTGATGCAGAACGGCGGCTCGGTCGTCGGTCTGACCTTCGACGCGCAGTTCGCCTGGCCGCAGTACGACTGGATGGGCCCGGCGAAGGCCGCCCTCGAGGCCACCAGCCGCTACCTCGCCCGGGACCTGGGCAAGCAGAACGTGCGCTGCAACCTGATCTCGGCCGGTCCGCTCGGCTCGATGGCCGCCAAGTCCATCCCCGGCTTCTCCGACCTCGCGAAGGTGTGGGACGAGCGTTCCCCGCTCGAGTGGGACATGGCCGACCCGGAGCCGGCCGGCCGCGGTGTCGTCGCGCTGCTCTCCGACTTCTTCCCGAAGACCACCGGCGAGATCGTCCACGTCGACGGCGGCGTGCACATCATGGGTGCCTGACCAGCACATACGTACACCAGGGACGCCCCGTCCACCGCCCGGCGCGGTGGGCGGGGC
>NZ_JBSGZJ010000430.1:0-6114 GCF_053610925.1 Streptomyces sp. NPDC054847
GGCCTCTTTCGTTCCGGAGTCCGGCCGCCCTGCCCGCACGTCACCGCCCATGAGGTGACGGGTCGTCACCCGAGTGGGGGCAATTGTGGCTCGACGCCGTCATCCGGACATACCGTGGGCCGTCCCGGAGCGGGACCTGAACGGAGCGACGGTGAAGATCTCCTTCCTCATCCACACCATCTACGGCATCGGCGGGACCATCCGTACGACGCTGAACCTGGCCGAGGAGCTGGCCGGCCGGCACGAGGTCGAGATCGTTTCCGTGTTCCGGCACCGGGACCCGCCGGCGTTCCCGATCGACCCCCGGATCACCGTCGTTCCCATGGTCGACATCCGGCCGGCGAATCCCTTCAACGACCGGCGGGACCCGCTGTTCGCCGAACCGTCCCGTGCCTTCCCCCGCTCCGAGGCCCGGTACAAGGAGTACAACCGGCTCATCGACGACCGGGTCCAGGCCCACTACGCCGTCTCCGACGCGGACGTCGTCATCGGCACCCGGCCCGGGCTGGTGGCCTATGTCGCCCAGTTCGCGCCCGCCTCCGCGGTCCGTATCGGCCAGGAGCACATGACGCACAACCACCACAAGGCGGCGCTGCGCGAGGAGATGTACGAGCATCTCGACGCGGTCGACGCCTTCGTGACGGTCTCCGAGGGAGACGCGAAGGCGTGGCGCGACAAGATGCCGCTGCGCAGCACGCGGGTGCTGTCCATCCCGAACAGCGTTCCCGAGCCCTCCGTCCGCCCCTCCGACGGCACGGGCCGGACGGTCGTGGCGGCCGGCCGGCTGGGGGCGGAGAAGCAGTTCGACGTACTGATCGACGCGTTCGCCCAGGTCGTCGCCGTACGGCCCGGCTGGACCCTGCGCATCTACGGGTCCGGCGACCAGCGGGACGCGCTGCTGGCGAGGATCCACAAGCTCGGCCTCTACAACGAGGTCCATCTGATGGGCCCCTGCTCGCCGATCGAGTCGGAGTGGGTCAAGGGGGCCGTCGCCGCTTCCGCGTCCCGGCACGAGTCGTTCGGCATGACCCTGGTGGAGGCGATGCGCTGCGGTGTGCCGGTGGTGAGTGCCGACTGCGACTACGGTCCGCGCGAGATCATCGAGGACGGTGTCGACGGGCTGCTCGTCCCGGTCGGCGACGCCGGTGCCATGGCCCGGGCGCTGCTGCGGCTCGTCGACGACGAGGATCTGCGCCGCGGCATGGCCGCCGCCGCGGTGCGCAACGCGCGCCGCTTCGACCCCGCGGCGGTGGCGGAGCGGTACGAGACCCTGTTCGAGGAGCTCGCCGCCGAGGTGGCGCAGCGCGACCGTGTCCCCGCCACCGCGCCGCTCGCCGACTGCACCGTCGCCCCGGACGGTTCGCTTCAGGTGCGTCCGGTGGCGCCCCTGCCGGCGGGCTGCGACAGCGGCGCCCGGCTGGTGTGCGTGCGTACCGGGTCGCGTGCCCAGGTGCGGACCTTCGACCTGGACGAGAAGGGGTCGGTGACGGTCCCGGCCGACGAGGTCTTCCCGGAGGGGGTGTGGGACGTCTTCCTCGAGCCGGCGGCCGGCCCGGGGCAGCGGCTGGCGGCCCGCGTCGTCGACCAGCGCGGCGCCCTCGACGCGGCCGAGCGCGTGACGCCCGGCGAAGGGGTGCGCCATCTCCTTCCGTACGCGGACACGGCCAAGGGTGGCGTGCTCGCGCTGAGGGCCTGGCACCGGCCGGTCCACGCAGAGGCGGGGGACATCCGGATCGACGGTGCCCGGGTGACCATCGAGGGCAGCATGCTCGGCACCGCCATGGTCTCCCGGGCACCCGTGCTCGTATTGCGCCGGCGGGGAGGAGGGGCGGACGAGATCCAATTCCGCGGCAAAAAGGTCGGCAAGGACGGATTTCGGTTCCGTTTTTCTTCATCCGTACCGGCTGCCTCACAGGTCAGCGGAAACGATGTGTGGGACTTTTTCATTCGCTGTGACCCGGCTGTGAAGCCGGTGAGGATCGGCCGGCTGCTCGATGATCTGGTGATGAAGCAGCGGGTTTTCGTATACCCGGACACGGTGTTGGGGAAGCGCAGGCAGACGGGCCTGCCGCGGGCGGTGGCACGGCGTGTGCTGGGACGGCAACGAAAGAAGATCCGCGTGCACGTCTATTACACGCTGTCGAACGACCTCGCGCTCAATGTGGCGGATATGTAAGTGCCGCTTCTCCCGCTCTGTGATACTTCACTCCATCCGAACGTGTGGCGTCAGTCACCTGATCCAGAGGCGCCGTTCGGTGTCGCATGCCCGCAACGCCAGGGTGAACAGCAGGTTTATTCGAATGTGCGCAAGGTGTCAGCCGTCTTGCGGGACGGTGAGCACGAATGTCAGCATCGGCCTTGTCCCCCGCCCCCGCAAGATTGGTCCCCTTGTCCGTGCACCACATGGCCAGATCCCGAACCACAGCTGTCCTGCTCGCCGGGGGTACCGGTCAGCGGGTGGGGCTCGCGATTCCCAAGCAGCTGGTGAAGATCGCGGGTAAGGCGGTCATAGAACACACGCTGGCGATTTTCGAGCAGGCCGACTCCGTCGATGACGTCGTCGTGATGATGGCACCCGGTTATGTCGCGGAAGTGGAGAAGATCGTCGCGAAGGCCGGGCTGACCAAGGTCACCAAGGTCCTCGAGGGCGGCGCGACCCGCAGCGAGACCACCGAGCGCGCCATCGCCGCCCTCGGTGAGGACCTCGCGGAGGGGGAGGACCTGAACGTCCTCTTCCACGACGCGGTCCGCCCGCTGCTCTCCGAGCGGGTCATCAAGGACTGTGTCGACGCGCTGGACCGCTACCAGGCCGTCGACGTGGCCATCCCCTCCGCGGACACGATCATCGTGACCCGGACGCACGGCGAGGACGGCGAGTTCATCACCGACGTCCCGGACCGCTCCCGGCTGCGCCGCGGGCAGACCCCGCAGGCGTTCAAGCTGTCGACGATCCGCAAGGCGTACGAGATCGCGGCCGGTGACCCCAACTTCCAGGCGACGGACGACTGCACGGTCGTGCTGAGGTATCTGCCGGACGTGCCCATCTACGTCGTCGCGGGCGACGAGTACAACATGAAGGTCACTCAGCCGGTCGACGTGTTCATCGCCGACAAGCTCTTCCAGCTCGCCTCGACCGCCCTCCCCGCCCCCGCCGACGAACGGGCCTACCGCGAGCAGCTCACCGGCAGGACGGTCGTCGTCTTCGGCGGCTCGTACGGCATCGGCGCCGACATCGCCTCGCTCGCCGAGTCCTACGGCGCCAAGGTGTACGCGCTGGGCCGCTCCACCACCGGCACGCACGTCGAGAACCCCGAACACGTCGACGAAGCCCTCTCCAAGGCGTACGCCGAGAGCGGCCGCATCGACTACGTGATCAACACCGCGGGAGTGCTGCGCATCGGCAAACTGGCGGAGACGGACAACGCGGCCATCCAGGAAGCGCTGAACGTGAACTACCTGGCGCCGGTCCATATCGCCCGCGCCTCGCACAAGTATCTCGCCGAGACCCGGGGCCAGTTGCTGCTCTACACCTCCAGCAGCTACACCCGCGGCCGTGCCGAGTACAGCCTGTACTCGTCCACCAAGGCCGCCATGGTGAACCTCACCCAGGCCCTGTCGGACGAGTGGGCCGCCGACGGTATCCGGGTGAACTGCGTGAACCCCGAGCGCACCGCGACCCCGATGCGCACCAAGGCGTTCGGCGTCGAGCCTGCCGGTTCCCTGCTGTCGTCGGAGGCCGTCGCCCGTACCTCGCTCGACGTGCTGCTGTCCGAGCTGACCGGACACGTCATCGACGTGCGCCAGCAGGACCCGACCCGTGACGCCTCCGAGGCGACCGGGTTCGAGCAGGCCCTGGCGTCCGTCCTGGACCGCCATGAGGACGAGGAACACAGCTGATTGCTCACGCGCTGGGGCCTCTGCGGTCGCCGCAGGGGCCCTAGTCTGTCGAGCGGGGCTCAACGTCCTTCGCAGAAAACCGTCGGCACCACCTTGGAGCAGGTTTTTCCGTGATTACCAAAGCCATTCGCATGGCACGCGTGGGCAGCGGATCGGAGCTGGCAGCCGCGCTCCTGCTGATGCTGGGATTCCCCTGCGTCATGCTCGCGGCGATAATCCCCAGCATCTGGTTCTTCGCAGCGGCCGCCGCCGTGACGTACGCGGCGGACCAGTTCCTGCACCAGCGGTCGAGCTACCTGATCAACCGGCTCGCCAAGGTCCGGGCCGGTCTGTCGATCCGCTTCCTGGTGCGCCAACTGCTCCTCGTGCTGCTGCTGGCCCGGATGGGGTTCGCGGAGCAGCCCGTCTTCTATGTGACGGTCGCCTGCCTTCTCGGTTTCTACGGTCTCCAGGCGCCGCACGGCGCGATGGTCACGCTGATCCGGCTGCGCCGCAAACTGCCCGTGGTCACGCGCAACGTCGATCTCAGCCGGGTGCGCATCCCGGACGCGCCGCCGCGCCCGCTGCTGGACCGCTCGGCGGAGAAGATGCTGCACCTCGACATCTTCTCGTTCATCGGCGTGCTGCTCGCCGTCGGGACCGACCGCACCGTCTTCGCGTACGCCGGACTCGGGCTCACGCTCCTCCTCGCGGTCGTGTACCTGGCGCTGCTCGTCCCGCACCTGCGGCCGGGCCGCCTCGTGCCGCCGCCGGACAAGGTACTGGCCGGCGTGGATGCCTGGCTGCGCGACTACAAGCCGACGGTGATGCTCTACTTCTCCGGCTCCAGGGAGTCGGCGTACCAGGTCAACATGTGGCTCGACACGATGGCCAAGATCGACGGCCGGCCCCTGATCGTCCTGCGTGAGCGCAACATCGTGCCGCAGCTCGGCGCCACGTCCGTCCCGGTGATCTGCGTGCCCGGTGGCGTGCACCTGATGAACCTCGACCTGTCGACGGTCCGCGTCGCGCTGTACGCCGCCAACGTCGGCAAGAACATCCACATGCTGCGCGTACCGACCATGAAGCACGTCTTCATCGGCCACGGCGACAGCGACAAGCTCGCCAGCGTCAACCCGTACAGCAAGGTCTACGACGAGGTGTGGACCGCCGGCCGGGCCGGCCGCGACCGGTACGCCCTCGCCGACGTCGGTGTGCGCAGCGAGGACATCGTCGAGGTGGGCCGCCCCCAGCTCGCCCCCATCCGGGCATGGACGGGCGGGCCGCAGAAGCCGATCCCGACGGTTCTGTACGCCCCCACCTGGGAGGGCTGGGACGACAACCCCGGCAACACCTCCCTGTTGCTGGCCGGCGAGAACATCGTGGAGCGGCTGCTGAACGCGGAGCAGCCCATCCGGCTCATCTACAAGCCGCATCCGTTCACCGGCACCCGCAGCGCGGAGGCCAAGGCCGTCGACGCGCGGATCAGGGCGCTGGTCGAGGCCGCGGCCGCAGCCCGGGCCATCGACCCGCGGTGGACGGCGGAGGCGGCGGCGGACGCCGAGGACCAGGCCGCCGCGCGCGTCGAGCTGGAACGCATCGAAGCACGTCTCGCGGAACTGTCGGGCGTCTCCAAGGCCGGCGGGGACGAGGCGGAGGAGGCTCGCGACTCGGTGGCCGACCCGGCGCGCGAGGCCGAGATCATGAAGCTCAAGGACGAGTGGAACGCGGCGTACTGGCGCTCCTTCGGCTGGTGGGAGCACCGCGTCATCGCCGGTCCCGAGCCGCGCCTGTACGACTGCTTCAACGAGTCGGACTGCATGGTCTCCGACATCTCCAGCGTGGTCTCCGACTACATCGCGAGCGGCAAGCCGTACGCGGTCACCGACTCGGCGGGCCTGGGAGAGGCGGAGTTCCGGCGGCAGAACACCGCGGTGCGCGCGGCCGTGATCCTCTCCAACAGCGCCACGGAGCTCGACGAGCTGCTCGCGGCCGTCGCCGACGCTGCGGCGGACACCCGTGCCGAGGCCCGGCGGGAGCTCAAGGAGTATCTGCTCGGCCCCGACGAGCCGACGTCCCTGCAGCAGTTCGACGCGGCGGTGCAGGCACTGGCCGCCAAGGCGGAGGCACGCAATCTGGCGCTGCAACAGCGCCTGACGGGACCCGAGCAGGCGCCGGGGCTCGACGACTCGCCCGTGGGCGACACAGCCGTGGGCGGCTGACGCGACACATCCGCAG
>NZ_JBSGZJ010000431.1:0-6082 GCF_053610925.1 Streptomyces sp. NPDC054847
TCCTGGAGGGGCGCGTACTGCGGTGAGTGGTTGTACGCCACCCCCGGGGGCAGCCCGCCCCCGACAAGGGTCGCCGGATCGGGGTCCGGGAACAGCGCCGGATCCGCCCCGCCGAAGTGCCAGAACACGGAAGGCACCCCCATGGCGGAGCCGAACGCGCCGAAGTCCTCGCTGCCGGTGATGGGCTGAGGCAGCGTCCAGACCTGACCCGCCCCGAGCACCGACTCGAGCCCCTCGACCGCGGTGGCGGTCGCGTCGGCGTCGTTGACGGTCAGGGGGAAGCTGTTGAGGCGGGTGAACTCGGGCTCCTTCGGCGCGTCGGCAGCGAGGGCCTCCGCCCGTACGATCCGCTCGACGGCCGAGAGCACCCGGGTGCGGACGGCGGGGTCCGAGCTGCGGATGTTGATCTTCATTTCGGCGGTGTCCGGGATGATGTTCTCCTTGGTCCCGCTGTGCAGGGAACCCACCGTGACGACGGCGGCCTGGTTCGCCCCCACTTCACGCGACACCACCGTCTGGAGACGCATCACGACCGCCGCTGCCATCACCACCGGATCGACCGTGTTCTCCGGCGCCGACCCGTGGCCGCCCCGGCCGAAGAGTCGTACGGCGAAGCTGTCGGAGGCGCTCATGACCGCGCCCGGCCTGGTCGCCGCGGTGCCCGCGGGAATGGGGCCGACGTGCTGTGCGAGGCACACGTCCGGGCGGGGGAAGCGTTCGGCGAACCCGTCGTCGATCATGGCCTGCGCCCCGCTGACCTCCTCGGCCGGCTGGAACACGGCGACGACGCTGCCCCGCCAGGCGTCCCGGTGGGCGGCCAGCAGAGCCGTCGCGCCGAGCAGGCAGGTGATGTGCATGTCGTGTCCGCAGGCGTGCATGACGGGTACTTCGTTGCCGTCGGCGTCGACCCCCGTGCGCGTGGACGCGTAGGGCAGGCCCGTCGCCTCCCGCACGGGCAGGCCGTCCATGTCCGCCCGGAGCAGGACGACGGGCCCGTCGGACACCCTGAGCACGCCGACCACGCCGGTACCACCGACCCCCTCGGTCACGTCCCATCCCTGCTCCCGCAGCCACCGGGCGACGATGCCCGCTGTGCGGACCTCCTGGAAGGACAGCTCCGGATGGGCGTGGAGGTCCTGGTAGAGCTCGCGCAGGGCGGGGAGTCGTGCGTCCAGTCCGGCGAAGACGGATGGTGCCTCGGTCACGGGTGCGTCCTTTCCACGACGGGTCCTCAGACGTACGCACCCACTTTCTCAGCCGGTCGGGTCCTGTCGGCGTGGGACGGGTGACTCCTTGATGAACCGGCGCAGTTCGGCGCAGAGGGCGCCGGGGTTGTCGAGCTGGACGAGGGTGCGGGCGTCCGGGATCTCGACGTACTCGCCCCGCGGCAGCAGGGCGGCGAGCCGGCGACCGGTCTCGTGCGGCATCATGCGGTCCTCCGCTCCCCACGCGACGAGGGCGGGTCCTTGGAAGTCGCGCAGTCGCTCCGCCGCCCGCAGGTAGGTGTCCTTCCGCGTGCTGTGGAGGAAGGCGGCGAAGTCCCGCCTGATCCTCTTGTCGGTGAGCAGGGGGCCGTACCAGCGGCGGACCAGCTCGTACGGGATCGGGTGCCGGGCCATGCCGCCGAGCGAGTTGGGCAGCCGGACCAGCAGAGGCACCCGGAAGGACTGGAGCAGCAGGAAGATGCCGCCGGGTACCCGGCTCAGGAACTGCAGGGTCCTGCCCTGCACTCCGGGCGGATAGTTGTCCAGCGCCTCGCAGGAGGTGAGGACCAGCCGGTGGACGCGCTCGTCGCGCACGCCGACGAGCAGTTGGGCCGTACCGGCGTCGTTCTGGACCAGGGTGACGTCCCGAAGGTCGAGCCGTTCGAGGAACTCGGCCAGCAGGTTCGCCACGCCCTGCGCCGACAGGTCGGCACCCGGGCGCATCGGCCGGCGGTGGCTCCCCATTGGCAGCACGGGGACCACGACCCGGAAGTCGGCACGGAGACCGTCCACCACCGCCTGCCACACCGATTCGTCGAAGCCGAGTCCGTGCACCAGCACCACGGTCTCGCCGCTTCCGCCGGTGTCCGTGTACTCCACGACCCCGGCACTCAGTTCGATCTCATGCATCGGCATCCCCTACTGGATCGATCGATCTAGTGAGAGACTATCCGAGATGAGAACGACAGGCGACACACGAGCGCGCATCCTGGCCGCTGCCACCGAGCTCTTCCGGCGTCAGGGCTACGCGGCCACGGGCATGAAGCAGATCCTCACGACGGCGGGCGCGACCTACGGGTCCGCCTACCACTTCTATCCCGGCGGCAAGAGCGAGCTCGGTGAGGACGTGGTCCGCACGTCGGGCGCCGCCTACCTGGCGCTGATCGGCGAACTGTTCCAGGACCGGGCCGCCGACCCGGCCGAGACGACCGCGCGGGCGTTCACCGGGGCGGCGCAGACGCTGCTCGATCTCGACTACGCGGACCCGTGCCCCATCGCCACGATCGCCCTGGAGATCGCGGGCACCGACGAGGCACTGCGGGTGGCGACCGCGGAGGTGTTCGAATCGTGGACCGACACCCTCGCCGCCTTCTACGGCTCCTTCGGCATCGCCGATTCCCGCGCGACGTCACGGTCGGTGATCGCGCTGCTCGAAGGCGCCTTCATGCTCGGCCGGTCCATGCGCTCCACCGCCCCGGTGCTCGACGCGGCCCCCGCGGCGGCCGCGATCGTCCGTGCCGCCGCCGGCCGGCCCCTGGTCGCGGGTCGGGCCGAAGGGGAGGCGCTGTGATCGTCGTCGCCGGTGAGGCGCTGATCGACCTCGTGCCGCAGGCCGGTGGTGAGCTGCCGGCTCCCCTGCTGCCCGCACGCGGCGGCGGCCCCTACAACACCGCCGTCGCGCTCGGCCGGCTCGGCGCCGACGTCTCCTTCTGCTCCCGGATCTCCACCGACGCCTTCGGCGAGTCGCTCATCGGCCGGCTGCGTGAGGAGGGGGTGGACACCGCACTCGTGCAGCGCGGCCCCGAGCCCACCACGCTGGCCGTCGCGGCGATCGGCCCCGGCGGCTCCGCCGCCTACACCTTCTACGTCGAGGGCACCGCGGACCGTCTCTTCACCGTGCCGCCCGAGCTGCCCGCCGCCACGCGCGCCCTGTCGCTCGGCACCTGCTCGCTGGTCCTCGAACCGGGCGCGAGCGCGTACGAGGAGCTGATGCGACGGGAGGCGGCGCGCGGCGTCTTCGTCGCCCTCGACCCGAACGTCCGGCCCGGTCTCATCCCGGACGCGGACGCCTACCGCGCCCGGTTCAGGAGCTGGCTCCCGCACGTGTCGATGCTCAAGCTGAGCGAGGAGGACGCCGACTGGCTGGGGGCCGACTTCGGGGCCTGGCTCGCCGCGGGTCCCGCGGCGGTGGTGCTCACCCGTGGCGGGGACGGGCTCACGGTCCTCACCCGGGACGGCGGCCGGTTCTCCGTCCCCGGGGAGCGGGTCCGCGTGGTGGACACCATCGGGGCGGGCGACACCGTGAACGCGGCGCTCCTGCACGCCCTGTCCGAGCGGGAACTGCTCTCGCCCGGAGCGCTCGGGTCGCTGTCACCGGACCGCTGGCGCGAGGTGCTGGGATTCGCGGCCAGGGCCTCGGCGCTCACCTGCACGAAGGCCGGGGCCGAACCTCCGTACGCCCACGAACTGCGCGCGGCGGGGACCGGCCTGCCGCCGGGGGCCTCGTGACGGTCCGACAGCTCTGAAACGGCCGCCGGGGAAACTTCCCGCCGGTGGCGGAACCCCAGGGTGTCCGACGCCTTGTGGGCGCGCCGGAGCGGGGTACCCGCGTTAGTGTCGCCGATGAGGCGCGGCAGCCACGCCCGTGGGGGGATCCTTCGCAGCAAGCGAGAGAGGACGCCAGGACATGGCACACGGCGGGAACGTCATCCAGGAACTGACGGCCGACCACCGAGAGGTCGACCAGATGTTCGCCGAGATCGAGGCCCAGGCCGCCGGAGACGCGCGGCGGCGGGAGCTGGCGGACGAACTGACCAAGGAACTCGTCCGGCACTCCGTCGCCGAGGAGGAGTACCTGTATCCCGCGGTCCGCCGCTTCGTCGACGACGGCGACGACCTGGCGGACGAGGAGATCTCGGACCACGCCCAGATCGAACGCATGCTCAAGGAGCTCGAGGGCTGCCAGGCCGACGATCCCCGGTTCGACACCCTGATCACGCAGCTGAAGACCGCCGTGACCTCGCACGTCGCCGACGAGGAGAAGCGGCTGTTCCCGCTTCTCGCCGAGTCGTGCAGCGCGGACCTGCTGATGGAGCTGGGCGACAAGGTCCGCAGGGCCAAGCAGAGTGCCCCCACCCGTCCGCACCCCTCCACGCCGGACACCGCCCGGGCCAACAAGCTGCTCGCTCCCGGCATGGGCATGGTGGACCGGGTCCGCGATCTTCTCACCGGGCGCGCCACCGGCTAGGCCCGGCCCGTGCCGCGCGCCCTTCCGGCCCATACCCTCATACCCGACCGCACCGCGTACCCGGCCAGTCCCGGGTACGCGGTGCCGCTCGTCAGACCTGGACGCCCGGTACGCCGTCCTCGACGACGACGCTGGCGCGGGTGGACACGGGAGCGCCCGGCCGGGTCACGTACGGCAGGACGCGGAAGTCGCTCGTCCAGCGCTCGGGTTCGACACGCACCCGCACGTAGCCCCGCTGGGCGTTGAAGAACTTCATGTGCGGGTTGGCGGCGAGGAACCTGGTGCCCTCGGCCGTCATGTCGGCGCCGTCGCCGCCGCTGGTGACGGACGTCCCCACGAACTCGCTGCCCACGGTCGCCGACCCGGGGTCCTCGTAGTCGCGCTTGAGGTCCCAGGCGTAGTTCTGGTGGCGGTCGCCGGTGATGACGACGAGATTGCGCACTCCCCGTCGCTCGGCCTCCGCAAGGAGACGGTTCCGCTCCGCGACGTAGCCGTCCCAGGGGTCCATCCAGACGGTCGTGCCCGGTCCCGGGTCCTGGTCGGTCTGGCCCATCGGCGCCTGGTTGCCCAGCACCTGCCAGCGGGCGGCGGAGCGGCTGAAGCCGTTCAGGACCCAGTCCCGCTGACGGTCGCCGAGGAGGCTGCGGTCAGGGGCGAAGCGGTCGGCGCAGTCGGCGGAGGCGCCGTCGCCGCACGGCTGGTCGTCGCGGTACTGCCGGGTGTCGAGCATCGTGAAGTCGGCGAGCCTGCCGTAGGAGAGCCTGCGGTACATCTGCACGTCGGGGCCCTGCGGCAACTGGGCGCGACGCAGCGGCGCGTGCTCGTACAGGGCCTGGAAGGCGGCCGCCCTGCGCTGCGTGAACGCCCGCGGGTCCTGGTCCTTCTCCGGGATGCCGTCGGCCCAGTTGTTCTCGACCTCGTGGTCGTCGAAGGTCATGATCCACGGGAAGCGGGCGTGTGCCTGCTGGAGCGGCGCCTCGGACTTGTAGAGACCGTACTGGAGGCGGTAGCGGGCGAGGTCGACCGTCTCCGTGTGGAACCTCGGGTCGGTGACCACACCGCGCCTGTTGGACTGGATGCCGTACTCATAGAGGTAGTCGCCGAGGTGGACCACCAGGTCGAGGTCCTCCTGCGCCATGTGCTCGTAGGCGGTGAAGTAGCCGTCCTGCCACGCCTGGCAGGAGGCGAACGCGAACTTCAGGTCCCGGGGGCTGCTCCACGGCGGCGGGGTGGTCCTGGTGCGGCCGACGGGTGAGACGTACGAGCCGGCACGGAAGCGGTAGTAGTACTCACGGTCCGGCAGGAGCCCGTGTATCTCGGGGTGGACCGAGTGTGCCAGCTCCGGTGTGGCGACGACGCTCCCCCGGCGGACGACCCGCCGGAACCGCTTGTCGTGGGCCAGCTCGTACTGCACGCGGACCGGCCGGTCCGGCATGCCGCCCTTGCCGTCCTGCGCGAACGGCTCCGGGGCCAGTCTCGTCCACAGCACCACACCGTCGGAGCGGGGCTCGCCGGACGCGACGCCGAGGGAGAACGGATCGTCCTTCATGACCGGCGAGGCGAACGCGGAGCCGGAGCCCCACTCGCCGGTGCCGAGCATCAGTGCGGCGGCGCCTGCGCCGCCGAAGCC
>NZ_JBSGZJ010000432.1:0-6036 GCF_053610925.1 Streptomyces sp. NPDC054847
CCTGCGGACTGCCCACGCCCGCCAGCACCATGACCTCGACGACGAGTTCGGCATCCAGACTGATCGTGACCTTCGCCATGGGCGGGACGGTAGCACCGGCGCGCAAACCGTTCGCCACCGGTGGCGCCGTCTGCGTACATTCGGACATATGACAGCCCTCGCGATCCGGGCGCGGCACCGGCAGGCGCGGTTGTGAGGGGACGCCGGCACTCCACGGAGCAGAGCAATGGCAGAAGCGACCTCGCGCCATGACCGGCCCCTCGTCGCCATCCTCAGTGGCGCCGGTGTCTCCACCGATTCCGGGATCCCTGACTATCGCGGGCCCAACGGGCTGTGGCGGCGGGATCCGGAGGCGCAGAAGCTCGTCACGTACCAGTACTACATGGCTGATCCGGAGATCCGGCGCCGGTCGTGGCAGATGCGGCGCAAGAACCGGACACTGAACGCCGAGCCGAACGCGGCGCACCGGGCGGTCGTCGACCTCGAGCGGTCGGGGGTGCCGGTGCGGGTGATCACGCAGAACGTGGACGGCCTGCACCAGCTCGCCGGGCTGCCCGCCCGCAAGGTCCTCGAACTGCACGGCAGCGCACGGAGTTTCGTGTGCACCAAGTGCCATGCGCGCGGACGGATGGAGGACGCCCTCGCGCGTGTGGAGGCCGGTGAGGACGACCCGCCGTGCCTGGAGTGCGGCGGGATCCTGAAGTCGGCGACCGTGATGTTCGGCCAGCGCCTCGACCCGGCGGTACTGGGTCAGGCCGTCGCGGTCACCAAGGCCTGCCAGGTCTTCGTCGCCGTCGGCACCAGCCTCCAGGTCCAGCCGGCCGCGGGCCTCGCCGGTGTCGCGGCCGAGCACGGGGCCCGGCTGATCGTCGTGAACGCCGAGCCGACGCCTTATGACGAGCTGGCCGACGAGGTCGTACGGGAGCCCATCGGGACGGCGCTGCCCGCGCTGCTGGAGCGGCTCGCGGGCTGAAAGAGCGTGTCGTCGTAGCCGCCGCGTTCGAAGGTGAGCAGCCGCTGCTTGCGGTCGAGGCCGCCGCCGTAGCCGACGAGGCTGCCGGACGAGCCGATGACGCGGTGGCAGGGCACGATGATGCCGATCGGGTTCTTGCCGTTGGCGAGACCCACGGCGCGGGACGCTCCCCGGTTGCCGAGGTTCTCCGCGAGTTCGCCGTAGGTGCGGGTCTGCCCGTACGGGATCCGGCACAGCTGCTCCCACACGCCGCGCTGGAAGGGTGTGCCCGTGAAGTGCATCGGCAGGTCGAACTCGGTGAGTTCGCGGGCGAAGTAGGCGTCGAGCTGACGGATCGTCTCGCCGAACGGCCGCTCGTCCTCCTCGCCGAACGTCTCCTCCGCGGGGCGGTGCCGCTGCTCGGTCATGTACAGCCCGCTGAGCACGCCGTCGGTGGCGACGAGGGTGAGCGGGCCGTACGGGCTGTCGACGACGGTGTGCTGCCGGGTCGTCATGTCTGTTCGGTCTCCTTACGCGGGAAGGTGGTTGATGGGGTGGTCGTCCGACGCCCACAGGTACTGGACCGCGTAGGCCCGCCACGGCCGCCAGGCGGCCGCGCGTGCGGTGAGGGCGGCGGGCGTGGACGGCAGGCCGAGTGCGGCGGCGGCGCGCCGCATGCCGAGGTCGGTGGGAAGGAAGGCGTCGGGATCGCCGAGGGCGCGCATCGCTATGACCTCCACGGTCCAGGGGCCGAAGCCGGGCAGGCCGGCGAGCTGGGCGCGCGCCTTGTCCCAGTCGCTGCCGGGGTCGAGCTTCAGCGTGCCGTCGGCGAGGGCGGCGACGAGCGTGGTCAGGGTCGTCCGGCGGCTGCGGGGCAGCGCCAGGGCCTCCGGGTCGAGGGCCGCCAGCGCCTCCGGCGCGGGGAAAAGGTGGGTCAGGCCGCCCTCCGGGTCCTCCACGGGCACGCCGTGCGCCCGGACGAGGCGGCCCGCGTGGGTGCGGGCGGCGGCCGTGGAGACCTGCTGGCCGAGCACGGCCCGGACGGCGAACTCGGCCGCGTCGACCGTGCGCGGCACCCGTCGGCCAGGCGCCTTGCCGACCAGCGGCGCCAGCAGCGGATCGTCGCGCAGCTGGTCGTCCACGGCGACCGGGTCGGCGTCCAGGTCGAGCATCCAGCGGCATCGGCTGATCGCGATGGTGAGATCGCGCGGGTCGGTCAGCGACAGCCGGCAGGCGATGTGGTCGGGGTGCGGGGCGAGGGAGACGATGCCGTGCCCGTACGGGAGGGAGAGCGTGCGCCGGTACGCGCCGTCCCGCCACTCCTCCACGCCGGGCACGCCGGTCGCCGCGAGATGCCCGAAGAGGTTGCCGGGCTCGAGCGGTGCGCGGTACGGGAGCCTGAGCGCGATCACGCCGGGCGTCGGCGTGGCAGCGACCCGCCCGCGGGCGGCCCTCGCCCGCAGCTCGCCCGGGGCGAGCGCGAAGACCTCGCGGACGGTGTCGTTGAACGTGCGGATCGAGGAGAAGCCCGCCGCGAAGGCGACCTCCGCCATCGGCAGCGGCGTCGTCTCGATGAGCAGCCGCGCCGTCTGCGCGCGCTGCGCCCGGGCCAGGGCGAGCGGCCCCGCGCCGAGCTCGGCGAGCAGCTGGCGCTCGACCTGCCGGGTCGAGTAGCCGAGCCGGGCCGCCAGGCCGGGCACGCCCTCACGGTCGACCACACCGTCCTGGATGAGCCGGACGGCCCGTGCGACGGCGTCGGCGCGGGCGTTCCATTCGGGCGAGCCGGGGCTGGTGTCGGGACGGCACCGCTTGCACGCCCGGAAACCTGCCTGCTGGCAGGCGGCGGCGCTCGGGTAGAAGACCATGTTCTCGGCCTTCGGCGGCACCACCGGGCAGCTGGGACGGCAGTAGATCCGGGTGGTCAGCACGGCGGTGAAGAACCATCCGTCGAACCGCGCGTCCTTGGAACGGACGGCGCGCACGCATCGCTCGGTGTCGGTGTGCATGCCTCAAGGATGGCGGGTGCCGGGGACGGGTGGCTGGCAGGAATCCGACATCAGCGTCCGGCTGCCTGGGCCTCGGCGCGGCTCAGGCGGGAGATGCGAGGGCCGATTCGAAGGCCGCGTAGGCGCTGTCGTCGAACAGGACGAACCACACCTCTTCGACCGGCGCCGCGGCGGCCTCGAGGACGGTCCGGACGGCGATCCTCGCGCCGTCGTCCATGGGCCACCCGTAGACGCCCGTGGAGATCGCCGGGAACGCCACGGTCCGCGCGCCCAGCTCCGCCGCGACGCGCAGCGACTCGCGGTAGCAGGAGGCGAGCAGCGCCGAGCGGTCCTCGGAGGCGCTGTGGACCGGCCCGACGGTGTGGATGACGTGCTCCGCATCGAGGCGTCCGGCCGTGGTGGCGACGGCCTGCCCGATCGGAAGCCCCTTGCCGTAGTGGGAGGCACGCAGGGCCCTGCACGCGGCGAGGATCTCGGGGCCGCCCTTGCGGTGGATCGCGCCGTCGACTCCCCCGCCGCCGAGCAGCGAGGAGTTGGCGGCGTTGACGATCGCGTCGGCGTGCTGCTCGGTGATGTCACCGCGGACGAGGGTGACGGTCGGTGCGCTCTGCGTCATGGACCCCATCATCCTTCCCGGCGCCGGCCCTTCACGATCCGGCACGCGACCGCTTCCGGGGCCTGCCCCCTCGTCGGCGACGGCGGCGAGGCCCGCGTCGTTCGGGCATGACATGCGCAGCGAGCGGCTCACCGGTGAGCAGGCGGGCGCGCCGCCGGTGTTTCGGCGGACGGGCGGCGTCGACGACGTGGCGCAGCGCACTCGCCCGGGCTCGGCGTTCCGTTCAGCGCTGCCGCAGCCGGCGCCACACCGCCTTCGCCGCGTGGTGGCCCGACATGCCGTGGACGCCGGGGCCGGGCGGGGTCGCCGAGGAGCAGATGAAGACGGCGGGGTGGGCGGTCGCGTAAGGGACGCGGGCCAGCTTGGGGCGGATGACGGTCTGGAGCCCGGAGAAGGCGCCGCAGGCGATGTCACCGCCGACGTAGTTGGCGTTGCGCGCGGCGATCTCGGGAGGGCCGGCGACGGCGCGGGCGAGGACCAGGTCGCGGAAGCCCGGCGCGAAGCGCTCGAGTTGGCGTTCGACGACCTCGGTCGCGTCGCCTTCCCAGCCGGCCGGGACATGGCCGTACGCCCACAGGACGTGCTTGCCTTCGGGCGCCCTGGTCGGGTCGGTCACGCTCGGCTGGGCGGTGATGAGGAACGGGACCTCGGGGGGCCGCCCGGAGACGGCCGCGCCGAGGGCGCTCTCGATCTCGGCCGCCGTGGGGCCGATGTGCACGGTCCCTGCGGCCCTGGCCTCCTTGGCCCGCCACGGCATCGGCCCCGACAGCGCGTAGTCGATCTTGAACGCGGAGGCGCCGTACCGGTAGCGCCAGTACGCCTGGCCGAGGCCGGCGATCCTGGCGAGTGCGGTCGGTGAGGTGTCGAAGACGTACGCCCTGGCCGGCGGGAGCTCGTCGAGCCGCCGGACCGCGCTGCCCGTGTGGATGGTGCCGCCCTGGGAGCGCAGGTAGGAGGCGAGGGCGTCCGAGATGGCCTGCGAGCCGCCGCGCGGGACGGGCCAGCCGACCTCGTGCGCGGCCAGCGCGAACAGCAGGGCGATTCCTCCGGTGGCGATGCCGCTGGTGGGGGCGATGGCGTGTGCGGCGAGCCCGGCGAGCAGACCGCGGGCCTTCTCGCCGCGGAAGCGGCGGGCGAGCATGCTCGCGGGCCGGATCGCGTCCAGGCCGAAGCGGACGTAGCGGTACGGGTCGATGGGCAGCCCGTCCCAGGGCGTGCGCAGGAAGTCCGCGGCGATGCTTTCCCAGTGGCCGAGGTAGGGCGCGAGGAGGCGGCGATACGCGCCGGCGTCCGCCGCGCCCAGAGACATGGCGCTCTCGCCGACCGAGCGGCTGAGCACGGCCGCCGTGCCGTCCGGGAACGGATGGGCGAGCGGCAGTTCGGGGTGCAGCCAGGTCAGGCCGTGCCGCTCGAGGGGCATCGCGCGGAAGGCGGGCGAGCCGACGCCGAGCGGGTGGACGGCGGAACACGGGTCGTGACGGAAACCGGGGAGGGTCAGTTCCTCCGTCCTGGCACCGCCACCGACGGTGTCCATGGCTTCGTGGACGGCGACCGAGAAGCCGCGGCGGGCCAGTTCGACCGCGGCGGTCAGCCCGTTGGGGCCGGCTCCCACGACGACGGCATCGAGCATCGACGGCACCTTCGGACTCCTTCGTCAGCCGACGGCCAAGAGACCCAAGGATATTCCCGGGCACCGTCATCGCGGGCGGAGTAGCGTCCGTGCGCGATGAACAACACGATCGAAGACATGGCGGCGCGGCTCGCCGAGGTGCCCGGTGTGCGGGCGGTGGCGCTCGGCGGCAGCCGCGCTCGGGGCACCCACCGGCCCGACTCCGACTGGGATCTCGGCGTCTACTACCGGGGCGAGGTCGACGTCGCCGCCCTGGCGGCCCTGGCGTCGGACGTGACGGGAGAGCCGGTGGAGGTGGCCGGGCCCGGCGGCTGGGGGCCGTGGGTGAACGGCGGCGCGTGGCTCTCGGTGAACGGCGTGGCGGTGGACTGGATCCTGCGGGACCTCGACCGGGTCGAACGGGTCCGGGCGGAGTGCTGGGCCGGGCGGTTCGAGACGGGCGTCCAGCCGGGGCACCCGCTGGGCTTCTGGTCGCCCGCGTACGTGGGTGAGGTCGCGCTGTGCCGCGTACTGGCCGACCCGGCGGGCGAGTTGACGGCGCTGCGGGAACGGACACAGGGGTATCCGGAGCCGTTGCGCCGCGCGCTGGTCGACGCGGCGTGGGAGGCGGACTTCTCGGTCGCCGCCGCGGCGAAGTCCGCCGGGGCGGCGGACACGCTGCATGTGGCGCTGTGCCTGTCACGTGCGTTCGGGGTGCTGGTGCAGTCCGTGCACGCCCACCACCGGGTGTGGTGCCTCAACGAGAAGGGCGCGTTGGCGGCGGCCGCGGCGCTCCCGGGCATGCCCGCGGACTTCGCCGCCCGCGTGTCCGCGGCCCTGACCGGCCTGGACC
>NZ_JBSGZJ010000433.1:0-6032 GCF_053610925.1 Streptomyces sp. NPDC054847
GGGTCATCTCAGCTCTCCTGCCTGCACTGGCTCGTCGGCGCGCCCGCGGGGGGCGCGCCGCGCCGGAGGTCCGACCGCGGTGGGCACCGCACCACCGCTCGTGCGGAGACGGCGGTTCACGGCCACTGCCACGGGTCCACGTCCATGGCCCATCGCAGCAGCAGGGTCAGCGGATCCGAGGAGTACGGGGCCTCCTGCGGAAGAACGTGTACCCGGACAGGGCCCGCGCGCACGCTCGGCCCCCGCAGCGCGCCTCCCAGGACCACCGGCGGCTCTGCCGGCGGAGGTCCGGCGGGTCGCGTACGGGTCGGAGGGCCGGGCGCCCGGTCGACCGTCACCGGGATCCGCCGGGCGCCGGAGGCCCGTTCGCGGTGGCGGTCGTCGTCGTAGCGCTGCCGCAGCTCCGGGTCACGGAGGATGGCGTACGCCGCCACGACGGCGGCGAGCTCCTCGAGCCGCGTCGCTCCGTCCGGGCTGGAGTCCGGGTGCAGGGCCCGGACCTGCCGGCGGTACGCCGTGGTGATCTGGCGGGGCGTCGCGGACGGTTCGACGCCGAGCACCGTGTAATGGTCACGGGAGGGATACGGCCCCGGCATCTCGCCCACCTCCTTTCCCAGCGGGGCGGCAGCACCCTGAACCGGGCTGATCCTCGACAAATATGTACATAAAACTTGAGTCGGGTGTTGTCAAGGCTGTTCCTGCGGAGATACCTAATATGGAAGCTGCAGGCCGCATCCGACGGGATGGAGGTGGACGACGTGATCACCGAGATGGCAGTCGAGCGCGTGGAGTTCACCTGCGGCAAGTGCTGGCACCAGTGGAGCGCCGACTACGACGTCCAGCAGTACCGCGACGACCAGGGCGGGCAGTGGGAGTACTTCTCCCGTGACGGCACCCCGGTGGCCTCCCCGTACACACCCGCGGGCGCACCGCCGTGTCCCATCTGCGGCCGCCGATGGGTGGGCCGCATCCTGGCGCGGCGGCCCGTCCCTACGCCCCCGGGGGCGGCCCAGACACCGCGGTTGAGGATCACCGACGCGTCCGGGCACCGCTCGGAGCGGCACGGGGCACGCCTCCTCGGGTCGTCCGCGCACGTCCAGCCGGAACCACTGGGGCCGCCGGCGGAGGAAAGCAGCGGCGAGCCTCGCGTTCCGCGGTGATCCGACCGGCGAAGCCCGCGCAGACAGCAGTACGGCTCTGACCGAGAACACGTCACGAAGGAGGTGCAGCGCCATGGCCCGCCTTGCAGTCAGGGGCGAGGAGCTCATCGTCGAACTGACCTGGTGGGAGAAGATCACCGCACGGCACACGGACGTCCGGGTGCCGCTCGCGGCAGTGGAGAAGGTGACCGTGGAACGCGACTGGCGGCGCGCGGTACGCGGCGAGCCCTCCCGGGGCGTGTGGATCGGCGACCTGTTGCATCTCGGCGTGCGCAACGTGAGCGAGCAGGCGGAGGTGCGGGACTTCGTCGCGATCCGCCCCCGTCGGGGCCCCGTGGCGCGCGTCGACCTCCGTCCGGCGGCGTCGCCGTTCGCCCGTGTCGCCGTCTCGGACCGCGTACCCCAGGCGACGGCGGCCACCGTACGCACGGCCGTGAGCCACCACCTGCTCGCGCCGGCCGGATCCGGTTGCGCCGACCCCGCCCCGGCACCCCGCAGAAGGCCCGCCTGGCTGCCGGGCCGGTCCCCGGCACCGGCTCCCCCGGCAGGGATCTGAGCAGGACTCACGGATCGGCGCACGAATCGCAGGGCGCGGGCACACAGGCCGGGCATCAGAAAGCCGCACCACCGGCCGCACCAGACCGCCGCCGCGCGAGGCTCTGCACCGAGGCAGCGCCTCGGCCGACGGTCCTGCAATCCGGCCTGTCGGCATGACTCGGGCCCTGAGGCCCTTCGACCCAGGACCCGAGTCGTTCTTCCACCCGCTGCAAGCTTCACTCTCGGTCGAGAGCATCGATCTCTACTATGAGCGGTGATCGCGACCGTGAGCGCTGACCCCGCACGAGCCACCCGGCAACGGCGTCAGCTCTGCAGTTCCTTCCGCCGACCGCCCTGGACCTCGATCTTGCGACGTCCGCCGATCCCGAGCCGTCCCCAGCAGCGGCGTGAACGACCCCCGAAACCGGACCTCGCAGCGGAACTGCGCCGTGACCAGCCCCCTGAGAAATTCGTGATTCCTTGAACGTCGCGGCCCCTCGGCGCGTACAACAGCACGAACCGGCCGGTACCGGGGCCGGACGAGACGAGGGAGCCAGCATGACCGGAACGCAGGGGACCGCCCGGACCGTGGCGCGCCGTACCGTCGTCGCCGCCGTGGGTGGCGCCGGTCTCTCCGTCGCCCTGACGGCGTGCGGAGGCTCGGACGACCCGCCGCAGTCCGTGTCGGACAAGCCGGCCGGCGAGGGCGCCTCCTCGGGAGGCGCCGACGGGGGTGGCGCGGGCGGCGGCACGGTGATCGCCAAGACCTCCGACATCCCGGAAGGCGGCGGCAAGATCGTCGGCGACGTGGTGATCACGCAGCCGGTCGCGGGTGAGTTCAAGGCCTTCTCGTCCAAGTGCACGCATCAGGGCTGCGCGGTGTCGGGCATCTCGGACGGCACCATCAACTGCCCCTGCCACAACAGCCGGTTCGACGCCGCGGACGGCAGCGTCAAGGCAGGTCCCGCGACGAAGCCGCTGCCGCCCGCCGCGATCACGGTGGAGGGTGACTCGATCAAGCTCGCGTGACGCGGCGCCGGTCCTTCCAGCAGGAGACCACCTCGTCGGTGGTGGCGATCGTCGCCACCAGTGACAGGGTGTTGCGGATCATCGCGGGGGTGTACTCGGCGGGCACTCCCGCGATGGCGTCCGCCACGACGACGGCGGTGTAGCCGAGGTTCACGGCGTCGAAGACGGCGTTGGGCACCGCCACGTTCGCGGACACCCCAGTGACGACGAGGGTGCGGCAGCCGAGGTTGCGCAGGATCGGGTCGACGTCCGTGCCGGCCAGCGGCGACAGTCCATGGAGTCTTCGTACGACGATGTCCTCGGGCGCCACGTCGATCGGCGGGGCGATACGCACCGCCGCGGAGCCACTGTGCTGCTGGACGGGCAGACGGGCGGCGGCCCTGAACAGCCGCGCGTTCCGGTTGGACCCTCTGCCGTCGGGCCGCTGCTCGGCGATCGCGTGCAGCACCTGCACTCCGGCGTCATGGGCGGCGGCGACCAGCCGCGCGACGTTGCGGAGGGCGCCGGAGGAGACCGCAGCCGCGGCGAGTTCCGGCAGGGCGCTGTCCTCGCCGACGACGCCCTGCTGGCATTCGACGGTGATGAGTGCGGTGGTGGGCGCCTCGAGCTGCTCCGCGAGCTGATGGAAGGATGACACGCGGCTCCTCCTCGGTGTCCCGGCCTTTCGGCGCGGGAGGCGCGACGGTAGCCGCCGTTGCGCACGAGGGGAAGAGCCTCCATGCTGACCGGACAACATTTCTGACGAATCGTCAGTCACGGATCCGCCGTGTCAGCCGTTGCCGGGGAGGCCGCACATGACCGCCATACAGCGCCGGGGCCGTCGCATCATGATGACCCCCGCGGAGCTGGACGCGTTCCTGACCCAGCAGCGGACGTGCCGGGTGGCCACGGTGTCGCCCGACGGGCGGCCGCACGTCAGCGCGCTGTGGTTCGCCTGGGACGGCACGTCGCTGTGGCTCTACTCCCTCACCCGCAGCAGGCGCTGGGCGGAGCTGCGCCGCGATCCGCGGCTCGCCGTGGTCGTCGACGCCGGCGAGGAATACGGGGAGCTGCGGGGCGTCGAACTGTCCGGCACGGCCGTGTTCGTGGGCGAGGCCCCGCGGACCGGTGAGCCCTGCCCCGAACTTGCCGTACCGGAAGCCCTGTTCGCCCGCAAGAACTTCGGGCTCGACGAGATGCCCCACGACGGCCGGCACGCCTGGCTGCGGCTCACCCCGGACGCGGTCGCGTCGTGGGACTTCCGCAAGCTGTCAGCTCTCTGACTCCTCGACCGGCCCGGCGGCGGCGCGCAGCGCCTCCACCGCCGCCCTGATGGAGGGCCTGCGGTCGGCGTCGGTGCGCCACACCGCGTAGACGTGGCGGCGCATCCGCTGCCGTACGGGGACGAGCGCGACACCCTCGGGCACCGGCCCCCGGCCGAGCCGGGGCGCCACGCAGACGCCCAGCCCGGCGGCGATCAGGGCGAGCTGGGTGTGGTGTTCGCCTGCCCTGTGCCCGATCCGGGGTTCGAAACCCTTGGAGCGCAGGGTGAACATCAGCCACTCGTGGCAGAACTCGCCCTCCGGCCAGGACACCCACTCGTCGTCGGCGAAGTCCTCGAGGTCGACCTCCCCGCGGTCCGCCAGCGGATGACTCGCGGGCATCGCGACATCGGGCACGTCGTCGAGCAGTTGAGCCTGCGCCAGACCGCCGGGGACGGGAAGCCGCTTGTTGCTCCAGTCGAGCACCACGGCGAGGTCGAGGTCCCCGCGGATGACCCCCCTGACACCGGCCTCGGGTTCCAACTCCGTGGAGAGCACCCGCAGTTCCGGGTGGTCCCGGCGCAGAGTGGACACCGCGGCCGGGAACAGACCGCGGGCCGCCGTGGGGAACGCCCCGATCCTGACCTCGCCGACCGCCTGCCCTCGCCGTGCCTCGATGTCGGACTGGGCGAGCTCGACCTGGGAGAGGATGCGCGCGGCATGGTCGGCGAGGAGTCGACCGGCGTCGGTGAGTCGCACGCCGCGCCCGTTCTTGGCCAGCAGCTGCTGCCCGACCTCCCGCTCCAGCTTCGCCATCTGCTGGGAGACGGCCGAGGTGGTGACGTGCAGCCCGTCGGCGGCGGCGCTGACGGAGCCGTGCCGGGCCAGCGCGTCCAGGGTGCGCAGTCGCTCCAGGTTCAACATGTAAGCAATGCTAAGGGAAGAGGTCGAGAAAATCTCGCTTGTCCTAAGAGGTGCGAGGCGCGATCGTGGGGCCATGAGCAGCGCAACGACCGAGGCCGACGAGGCCCGCGCCCACACCCTTCCCCCGGCTCCGCCCGCGACCGCCCCCGCCGGGTCCGCCCCCGCCGTCCGCCCGCCCCGCCGGGCCGTCGACTGGCGCATCCGCTTCGCGGTGCTCTCCGCCGTGTGGGGCTTCAGCTTCCTTCTCATCAAGGTGGGCACGGGGGCCTACGCGCCGTTCCAGGTCACCTTCGGCCGCCTCTTCTTCGGTACGGCGGTGCTCGCCGTCGCGATGGCGGTCCGCCGTGACCGGCTGCCGAGCGGCCTGCGCACCTGGGGTCACCTGACGGTCGCGGCCTTCCTGCTCAACGCGCTGCCGTTCTCGCTCTTCGCCTATTCCGAGCTCACGATCCCCTCGACGCTCGCCGGCATCTGCAACGCCACCTCGCCGCTGTGGGGCATGGCGCTCTCCCTCGTCGCACTGTCCGAGGACCGGCCGACCCGGCGCCGCGTCGCGGGTCTCGGTATCGGGTTCCTCGGTGTCCTCACCGTTCTCGGTGCCTGGCAGGGGTTCTCGGGACTCGACTTCTCCGGCACGGCCATGGCACTGCTCGCCTCGCTCAGCTATCCGATCGGCTGGATCTACGTACGCCGCACCCTGGCCGGCTCCAGCCACTCCAACCTCTCGCTGACGGGTGCCCAGCTGGGGCTGGCGACCGTCCAACTCGCCGTCGTCACGCCGCTGTTCACCACGGTGCCGGACTCGTTCCCGCTCGTGCCCCTGCTCGCCGTGATCGCGCTCGGCGTCCTCGGCACGGGGCTGGCGCTGCTCATCCAGTACGGGCTGGTGGCGGAGGTCGGGCCGACGACGGCGCAGATGGTCACGTACTTCATCCCGGTCATCGCGACGGCGGCGGGCGTGGCGCTGCTCGACGAGCACCTGGCCTGGAACACCCCGGTGGGCGCCTTGATCGTCCTGGTGGGCGCGGCGCTGACGCAGAGCCGGCCGAAGCGGGCCTGAGCCCGCAGGGGGTCACCGGGCCCACGTGAGTCCCGTCGCCGCCCCGGAGCCCCCGGGGAGCCGGTGCCCCGGCGGCGGCCC
>NZ_JBSGZJ010000434.1:0-6025 GCF_053610925.1 Streptomyces sp. NPDC054847
CCTGGAGCCGCATGGGGACGCCGGGGTGCAGCACCAGCGGCTGGGCCAGGGTCAGTTCACCGACCCGCGCCGCGCCGACCGCCCGTGCCGCGGCGAGCGCCATGTCCAGCAGACCGGTGCCGGGCACCAGGACCGTTCCGCTGATCGCGTGGTCCGCCAGCCAGGGCTGGTCCTGGGTGGAGATCCGCCCGGTCAGCAGATGTCCCTCGCCGTCGGCCACCGTGGTGGCCGCCCCCAGCCAGGAGTGCCCGGAGGCGACCAGGCCCATGGAGCCGGCGTCGCCCGCACCCGCGCCCTTGCCGGTCGCCGGCTCCGGCCAGTAGCGCTGCCGCTGGAAGGCGTAGGTGGGCAGCTCCACCGGCGCGGCGGCGTCGGGGAGGAACGCGCGGAAGTCCACCGGGTGGCCCTCGCTGTGCAGGACGGCGAGCGAGCGCAACATCTGGGCCATGTCGCCCCGTTCGCGCGCCAGGCTGCCGACCACGACGCCGCCGCCTGCGGAGCAGGCGTCGGTCAGCGGCATTCCCAGTACCGGGTGCGGGCTGATCTCGACGAACACCCCGAATCCGGCTGCGGAAAGGCTCTGCAGGGCCCGGTCGAGGCGGACGGTCTCCCGCAGGTTGCGGCACCAGTAGGTGGCGTCCAGCGTGTCACCGTCCACGATCGTGCCGGTGACCGTCGAGCAGAACGGAACGGACCAGGCGCGCGGGCGCAGACCGGCCAGGCCGGCCGCCAGAGCGGGGAGGATCGGGTCCATGTGCGCGCTGTGCCCGGCGGCGTCGGACTGGACCCGGCGGCAGAACACGTCGCGTCCTTCCATCTCGGCGAGCAGTCGCTCCACGGCGTCGGCGTCTCCGGAGACCACCGTGGAGGTGGCCGTGTTGACCACCGCGACGGACAGCGTGTCCCCGTACGGTGCGATCAGCTCCTCGACGTCGGCGACCGGCAGTTCCAGCAGCGCCATCGCGCCGCGGCCGCTGCACTCACGCAGCAGCGCCTGGCTGCGCAGCGCCACCAGGCGGGCGCCGTCCTCGAGGGACAGCGCCCCGGCGACCACCGCGGCGGGCACCTCGCCCTGGCTGCTGCCGACCACGGCGGCCGGCTCGACGCCCAGGGCACGCCACTGGGCCGCCAGGCCGATCATGACGGTGAAGAGCGCGGGCTGCAGCACGTCGATCCGGTCGAACGGCGGCAGCGCGTCGTCCCGCAGGCCGCTGTCCGGGCCCGCGAGCAGCGCCAGGACGGACCATCCCGTCCAGGGCAGCAGAGCGGCGTCGCACTCCTCGACCGCCTCACGGAACACCGGGGACTGCACGAGCAGTTGCCTGCCCATCTCCCGCCACTGGCTGCCCTGTCCGGGGAAGACGAAGACGGCCTTGCCCCGGTCGCGTGCCGTGCCGGTCACCAGCTGAGGATGCGACACGCCGTCCACGAGGGCCCGCAGGGCCGCGGCCGCCTCGGCGGCGGTCGTCGCGACGGCCCCCGCACGGTGCTCCAGGTGGGTGCGGTGCAGGGCGGCGGTGGCGGCGACGTCCCGCAGCGGCACGTCGGGGTGGGCGGCCAGCCAGTCGGCCCAGCGCCCGGCCTGGGCCCGCAGCGCGTCCTCGTCGGTGCCCGACACGACCAGCGGCACGGCCACCGGCGCCGGGGCCTCGACCACCGCCGGCGCGGCAGTGACGAGGGCGGGCGCCTCTTCGATGACGACGTGGGCGTTGGTTCCGCTCAGGCCGAAGGAGGAGACGCCGGCGCGGCGGGTGCGCTCGCTCTTGGTCCAGGGCTGCGGCTGCTGAAGGAGTGTCAGGCCGCTTCTGTCCCAGTCGACGTGCGGGCTGGGCTCGTCGGCGTGCAGGGTTCGGGGCAGTGTCTCGTGCTGGAGGGCGAGGACCATTTTCATGACGCCGACGACGCCGGCGGCGGCCTGGGTGTGGCCGAGGTTCGACTTGGCCGATCCGAGGAACACGGGGTGCTCGCCGAAGACTTCGGCGAGAGCGCCGGCCTCGATCGGGTCGCCCAGCGAGGTGCCGGTGCCGTGCGCCTCGATCGCGTCGATGTCCGCGGGTGCGAGGCGGGCGGACGCCAGGGCGTCGCGGATGACGCGCTGCTGGGAGGGCCCGTTGGGGGCGGTCAGGCCGTTGCTCGCGCCGTCCTGGTTGACCGAGGAGCCGCGGACCACGGCCAGGACCCGGTCGCCGTCCCGCTCGGCCGCCGACAGACGCTTCATGACCAGCACACCCGCGCCCTCGGCCCAGATGGCGCCGTCGGCCTGGGCGGAGAAGCTCTTGCAACGCCCGTCCGTCGCCGTCCCCTTCAGACGGCTGAACTCCACGAACGTCGACGGTGTCGACATCACGGTGACACCGCCGACGAGGGCGAGGTCGCACTCGCCCTGCCGCAGGGCGCCTGCCGCCAGGTGCAGGGCGACGAGGGAGGACGAGCAGGCGGTGTCGATGGTGACGGCCGGGCCCTGCAGGCCCAGCGCGTAGGAGATCCGGCCGGAGATGACGCTGCTCGCGTTGCCGGTGCTCATGTAGCCGTCGAGGGCGTCGAGGCCCTGGCCCTGGCGGTCGTAGTCCGAGCTCATCGCGCCGAGGTAGACCCCAGTGCGGCTGTCACGCAGCGAGTCGGGCCGGATGCCGGCCCGCTCCAGCGCCTCCCACGACGCTTCCAGCACCAGGCGCTGCTGCGGGTCCATCGACTGCGCCTCACGCGGGCTGATGCCGAAGAAGCCGGCGTCGAAGTCCTCGACACCGTCGAGGAATCCGCCCTCGCGGGTGTAGCTCTTGCCGACGGCATCCGGGTCAGGGTCGTACAGGTCCAGGCCGTCCCAGCGGGACGGTGTCCCTCCGATGGCGTCGCCGCCTGAGGTCAGGAGTTCCCAGAAACCTTCGGGGGTGTCGATGCCGCCCGGCAGGCGGCAGGCCATCGACACGATGGCGATCGGGTCGTCGGCCGTGCCGTGCTCGAGTGCGGGAGCCGACGGATGTGCCGCCGCCACGGTCGTGTCGGCCAGGTCGAGACGGTCGAGGAGCAGGCCGGCGACGGCGGCGGGGGTGGGATAGTCGAAAGCGAGGGTGGCGGGCAGGGCCACCTCCGTCGCCGCGGACAGCTGTCGCCGCAGCTCGACCGCCATCAGCGAGTCCAGCCCCTGCTCGGAGAAGAGTTGCTGCGGCTTGATGGCTTCGGCGTCGGCGAGGCCCAGCACGATCGCTGCTTCACGCTGTACGAGCTGCACCAGATACGGAAGCCGTTCACCCTCGGGCAGCGACGCCAGCCGGTCACGCAACGCCGTGGCCTGACCGCCGGATGTGGTGGTGCCGGCCGCCGGCCGGGTGCGCCTCCTGCGCACGAGTGCCCGCAGCAGCGCGGGCGGGTCCTCGACCCGCGCCGTCTCCAGCTTGACCGGAACAAGGTGGGCATACGGCTGGAGCAGAGCGGCGTCCAACGCGGCCAGCGCCTGCTGCTGCGTGAGAGCGCCGATGCCTCGCCGTGCGAGCCTGCCCAGTTCGGCCTGGCCGAGATGGGCGGCGAGGCCCGTTCCGGTCTGTTCCCACAGGCCCCAGGAGAGGCTGGTCGCGGCCAGGCCCTCAGCGCGGCGGAGAGCGGCGAGCGCGTCGAGCGCCGTGTTGGCGGCGGCGTAGTTGCTCTGGCCAGTGCTGCCGAGGACGCCGGAGGTGGAGGAGTAGAGGACGAACGCGGCGAGATCGAGGCCGAGTTCGCGGGTGAGGTTGTGCAGGTGCAGCGCACCCTCGGTCTTGGGGGCCAGGACGCGGGTCAGACGATCAGGCGTCTGGTCGATGAGGAGTCCGTCGTCGAGGACGGCGGCAAGATGGAACACCCCGGTCCATGGGTGGGCGGTGTCCACGCCGGTGAGCAGGGTGCGGACCTGGGCGCGGTCGGCCACGTCGCAGGCGACGACCTCGACATGGTCGGCACCGGCGGCGGTCAGCTCCCCCACCAGGTCGGACACACCGGGTGCGTCCGTGCCACGGCGTGAGGTCAGGACAAGACGGCGCACGCCGTGTTCGTGGACCAGGTGACGGGCCAACGCCTGACCCAACTCTCCCGTCCCGCCGGTGATGAGGACGGTGCCGGCAGGATCCAGTGCACGGGCCTCGGTGCCTGTATCGGCACGGGCGTCGGGGTCGGTGGAGGTGGAGACACGGACCAGGCGGGCGGCCAGCGCCTTGCCCTCGCGGACGATCAGCTCGGGTTCGTCCGCGATCGGCAGGGCCGATGTCAGGTCCTGGGTGTCGGTGTCGGTGTCGATCAGGCGGATCACCCGCTCCGGGTGCTCACTGCGCGCCGAACGCACCAGACCCCACAACGACGCCTGGCCCACGTTCGTGGCGTCCTCACCAACCGCGCCACAGGTCACCAACACGATCTCGGTCACGGCCTCATCGGCCAACGCCTGCTGGAGCTCGGCCAGTCCACGCCCGGCGACCTCCGTCACCGAACCCGACCAGTTCCGTGCGTCGATCACGAGCCGGTCGGCGTCCTGTGCCTGAGAGCCGGCCGTGACCGGCTGGAAGTCCACCCTGTACAGGTGGTCGACCGAGGTCGAGGCACGGATCTGGTCGGCGGTCACCTCGCGCAGGTCGAGACGACCGGACAGAACAGGCCCGCCCGCCGGATCAGCGACCCACAGCCGAAGGGACGTCCCCGAGGTGTCGAGATCCGCACGGACACGCAACTCGCTGCCGCCCATCGCCGACAGGTCCACCTGCGCCCACTCCACCGGCAGCAGCGCGCCATCCAACCGCTCCCGCGCAGCCGCCGAGCCCTTCAGCACATGCAGGGCAGTGTCCAGCAACGCCGGGTGGATGCCGTAGCCATCCGTCGAGACGCCCTCGGGCAGCCACACCAGGCCATAGGCGGTGTCGCCGTCACGCCACAGCTCGCTCAGGCCCCGGAATGCGGGGCCGTAGGCAATGCCCTGCTGGGCGAACCGCTCGTAGAAACCGTCCAGGTCCACCCGCTGCGCACCCGCCACCGGCCACTGCGCCAACACCTCGAACCCTCCGGCCCCGGCATCCGAACCGGGTACCGGCCCAGCCACGGTCCCCTCGGCGTGACGTACCCATGGGGCATCCGCACCCGCAGCGCTGCTGTAAACGGCCACAGCGCGACGGCCCTCGGCATCGGCCGCGTCCACGGTTGTCTGGAGGCGCAGTTCGCCCTGCTCCGGGACGACGAGCGCTTCGAGGAGTGTGAGTTCCTCCACCCTGCCGGCGCCGACGAAGTGGCCTGCGGAGAGGGCGAGTTCGAGCAGGGCGGTGCCGGGGACGATCACCGTGCCGAACACGGCATGGTCGGCCAGCCAGGGAAACTCGCGCAGCGAGACCCGGCCGCTGAACACATGCCCTTCGCCGTCGGCGAGCGCGGTCACCGCACCCAGCCACGGATGCCCCGCCGACTCCAGCCCCACCGAGGTGACATCACCGGAAGCGGACACCTGCTGCCAGAAACGTTCGCGCTGGAAGGCGTAGGTGGGCAGATCGATGCGGGTGGCGCCGGTTCCCGTGAACAGGGTGTCCCAGTCGACGTCCTGGCCGAGGACGTGCAACTCGGTGAGTGCGGTCAGCACCCCGGCAACCTCGTCCGTACCCTTCCGGGCACTGGCGACGAACCGGACGGGTGTGTCCTCGGGCAGGTTCTCCGCCGCGGCCGCCGTCAGCACACTTTGCGGGCCCAGTTCCAGGAAACGTTCGGCACCTGCTGCCGCCAAGAACCGCATGTCGTCGGCGAAGCGGACCGCGTCGCGCACATGCCGCACCCAGTAGCCCGCATCCCGCCCACCCTCGACCGGCGGCATCGCAATGACCGGCTCACCGTAGGTGATCGAGGCAGCGACCTCCTCGAACGCGGCCAGCATCGGATCCATCAACCGCGAATGGAACGCATGCGACACCCGCAACGACTTCGTCCGACGACCCGACGCCTCCAACCGCCGGACAACCGCCTCCACCTCCCCCCGCTCACCCGACACCACCACCGAACGCGGCCCGTTCACCGCCGCAATATCCAC
>NZ_JBSGZJ010000435.1:0-6012 GCF_053610925.1 Streptomyces sp. NPDC054847
GCCCGGTACCGGCCGGGCGCCGCCACGCCCGGCCGGCCACGGCTAGCTGGTGAGCGAGCGGGCCGCGTCGTAGACGTCCAGGACGGCGAGGCAGAGCGGGACCAGGGAGAGCAGCACGGCACCCTCGGTGATGTCCAGGAGCCGGCCCCAGAAGGGGGAGAGGCCCTTCTTGGGGATGACCAGTCCGATCGCCGTGATCAGCGCGGCACCGGCGGCCACGGCGGCCGTGAGCCAGATCGTACGGATGTCCAGGCCGCCCCGGTCGCCGTACATCAGGAAGTCCTTCATCAGGTCGACCGGCGGGTTCAGGGAGAGGCCGAGGACCAGCAGGGCGATGGCCGCGATGCCCGCCACCAGGGTGCAGGCGACCTGCGAGGTGTAGCGGAAGAGGCGGGCGCGCAGCAGCATCGCCAGACCGGCGGCCAGGGCCAGGAACTGCCCCCAGACGTTGCTGGAGAAGCCGAGCACGGCGGCGCAGCCGACGACGACCGCGGCGCATCCGCCGACCAGGCCGAGCAGCATCTCGTGGCCGCGGCGCGCCTGGGCGGCGATCCGCTCGGCGTCGACCGGCTCGGCCTCCGGCGGCTCGTTCGGGTCCGTGTAGCCGTCGCCCTCGAACTCGTCGGCGGCGCTGCGGGGCGCGGCGTAGCCGATGGGGAGGCGGGCGAAGCGGGCGGAGAGGCCGGGCAGGAAGGCCACCAGGCCGATGGCTACCGGCACCACGACGGCTGCCGTCCCGGTCGCGGACCACTCCGTCATGATCGCCAGGAAGGTGGCGGCGGTGCCGGTGACGGCCAGGAACGTGGCCGCGACGAACGGGGCGTCGCCGCTGGGCGTGAGGGCGACGAGGGCCACGGAGGCGATCAGCACGGTCACACAGCCGAGGAGGAACTGCAGTCGGCCGGGGCCTTGGCCCGCGTCGGGGCCGATGATTCCGGAGCCGGCGATGAGCAGGAGGGGCAGCGCCCCGAGTCCGAGGGCCACGGCCGTGCCGCGGTCCGCGTAGACGCGTGCCCGCACACCGGCGAAGGCGGTGAGCAGCACGCCCGCGGCGCCCGCGATGATGCCCGGCAGGCTGTGCATGTCGTGGCGGACGGGATCGGCGAACCACAGCACGAAGCCCATCAGGACGAGCAGCAGCACGCCGCCGACGAGGCCGGCTCCGCGCAGCAGGTCGTCGCTCCACAGGTGACGGTCGCGGACCACGGCGGACGCCACGGCGTCGGAGACGTCGTCGAAGACGGCCGGGGGCAGGGACTCCGCGAACGGACGCAGGCTCAACACGTCGCCGTCGACCACCCGTTGGGCGGCGAGGGACCGTGCGCCGTCGAGGACCGTGCCGTCCCTGCGGACCAGGTGGTAGCCGGTGGGTGCGCCCGCCGCCTGCGTCTGTCCGGTCAGGCGCAGGATCTCCGGATAGACGTCGGCAACGGCGATGTCCTCGGGGAGGGCGACATCGATACGACTGTCCGGCGCCACAACGGTGACGCGGCAGAAGCCGGTCGCTGCGGTCGTACTCACGTGTGTGGACCCCCTGATTCGCGGTTGCGCACGATGCGCGCGCCACCCTACCGGGACACGTGGGACCGGTCTGCAAGTAGGATCACCGTCGCGCGGAGGGGAGCGCGCCGATCACCCGGTCCCGGGGGCGTCGGTGGCGGAACCGGCCCATCCGTCTTCCGTCCGTCTCGAGGGATTGATGCTCCGGTGAGCCAGATCGTCGTGAAACGCCCGCCGAGGTCCCTGCCGCCCGAAGTCCCCACAAGGGAACTGGTTCTGGAGGCGCCTCCAGAGCTGCCGCGAGGCCAGCAGGAGGGCATGCTGATGCAGGTCCTGCCGGTTCTCGGCATGGGCTCCTCCGTGGTCTTCTTCTTCTCGCCGCAGGCACCTCCGTTCATGCGCATCATGGGTGTGCTGATGCTGGTCTCGACGGTCGCGATGGTTGTGGCACAGGTCGTCAGGTACCGCCGTGGTACGCAGGGGCAAATGGCCGATGTCCGTCGTGACTACCTCAAATACCTCGCACAGACGCGGCGTACGGTGCGCAAGACCGCGCGTAAGCAGCGCGACGCGCAGCTCTATCTGCACCCCTCCCCCGAGCAGTTGTGGTCGGTGGTGGCCGAAGGGTCCCGCCTGTGGGAACGACGGGTGGGAGACAAGGACTTCGCCCAGGTCCGTATCGGCCTGGGCGCGCAGCAGCTCGCCACGCCGCTGATCGCTCCGGACACGGCGCCGGTCGACGAGCTGGAGCCGCTGGCGGCCGGTGCGATGCAGCAGTTCCTGGCTGCCCACGGTTCGCTGGACGGCCTGCCGATGGCCGTCTCGATGCGCGCCTTCTACCACGTGACGGTCTCCGGCGAGCCGGAGTCGGCGCAGGCCACGGCCCGTGCGCTCGTCTCCCAGCTGGTGACGCTGCACTCGCCCGACGACCTGATGCTGGCTGTCGTCGCGGCGCCGGGCGCGGTGGCCCGTTGGGACTGGACGAAGTGGCTCCCGCACACGCAGGTGCCCGGTCAGGTGGACGGCGCGGGCACCAAGCGTCTGTTCGGCGACGACCTCGGTGAGCTGGAGCAGATGCTGCACAGCCGGCTCGACGGCCGGCCGCGCTTCAGCCGCGAGAACCAGCCCGTGATGGACCAGCCCCACATCGTCGTCGTGCTCGACGGCGGGATGGTGCCGCCGGACTCCCTGTTCGCGGCAGCGGAGGGCCTTCAGGGCGTCACCATCGTCGAGGTCGTCTCCGGGGACCTGGACGAGCCCCGCGGCGGACTGTCCGTCGTCGTGCGGCCGGGCAGGCTCCGGCTGGAGTCGGGCTCGCGGGTGGCGTACGAGGGGATTCCCGACGGCATCTCGCTGCCCGCGGCGGAGGCGCTCGCCCGTCAGCTCGCGCCGCTGCGCATGGGGGGCGGCGACGACGACGAACCGCTGCTCTCCAACCTCGACTTCACCGATCTGCTGAACCTCGGCGACGCCGCGGGTATCGACGTGGCCCGTACGTGGCGGCCCCGTTCCGTGGCCGAGCGGCTGCGTGTGCCGATCGGCGTGGGCGAGGACGGCCAGCCGGTCATGCTCGACCTCAAGGAGGCCGCGCAGGAGGGCATGGGCCCGCACGGCCTGTGCGTCGGCGCGACCGGTTCCGGCAAGTCGGAACTGCTGCGCACCCTGGTCCTCGGGCTCGCGGTGACCCACTCCTCCGAGACGCTCAATTTCGTTCTCGCGGACTTCAAGGGTGGTGCGACGTTCGCGGGAATGTCGCAGATGCCGCACGTCGCGGCGGTCATCACCAACCTGTCGGACGACCTGACGCTGGTCGACCGCATGGGCGACGCGATCCGCGGTGAGCTGCAGCGCCGCCAGGAACTGCTGCACAAGTCGGGCAACTACGCCAACATCCACGACTACGAGAAGGCCCGCGCGGCGGGCGCCGCGCTCGAGCCGCTCGCCTCGCTCGTGCTGGTTCTTGACGAGTTCTCCGAACTCCTCACCGCCAAGCCGGACTTCATCGACATGTTCATCCAGATCGGCCGCATCGGCCGTTCGCTGGGTGTCCATCTGCTGCTCGCGTCGCAGCGCTTGGAGGAGGGCAAGCTGCGCGGTCTGGACACGTACCTGTCGTACCGGATCGGTCTGCGCACCTTCTCGGCGGCCGAGTCCCGCACGGCGATCGGTGTGCCGGACGCGTACCACCTGCCTTCCGTGCCCGGTTCCGGCTACCTGAAGTTCGGTACCGACGAGATGACCCGCTTCAAGGCGGCCTACGTGTCCGGTACGTACCGCACCGGGGGCCCGGACCTCTCGGTCGGCCATCTGTCCGTCGAGCGGCGGCCGGCGCTGTTCACCGCGGCTCCGGTGCCGGTCGTGTACGCGGCCCCCGACCCGTCGGCCACCGCACCGAGCGGTTCGGACGACGAGGCCCTCGCCGACACGGTCCTCGATGTGATCGTGCGCCGGCTGGAGGGTCAGGGCGTGCCGGCACACCAGGTGTGGCTGCCGCCGCTGGACCAGGCCCCGACGCTCGACCAGTTGCTGCCCGGCCTCGCTCCCACCGCGGATCGCGGACTCACCGCGACCGAGTACACCCGGCCGGGTGGTCTGATCGTGCCGCTGGGCCTGATCGACAAGCCGTTCGAGCAGCGGCGTGAGGTGCTGTACCGCGACTTCTCCGGTGCCGCGGGCCACATGATGGTGGTCGGCGGTCCGCAGTCCGGCAAGTCGACGCTGATGCGCACCCTGATCTCCTCCTTCGCCCTCACCCACACACCGGGCGAAGTGCAGTTCTACGGGCTGGACTTCGGCGGTGGCGGTCTGTCGTCCCTCTCGGACCTGCCGCATGTCGGCGGTATCGCCTCGCGTCTCGACCCCGAGCGGGTGCGGCGTGCCGTGGCCGAGGTCATGGGCGTCCTGAACCGGCGTGAGGAGTTCTTCCGGGCGAACGGCATCGACTCCATCCAGACGTACCGGCGCAAGCGTGCCGCGGGTGAACTGCCGGGCGAGGCCTGGGGAGACGTCTTCCTGGTCATCGACGGCTGGGGCGGCTTCAAGAACGACTACGAGATGCTGGAGCCCATCGTCTCGGACATCGCCGCCCGCGGCCTGGGCTACGGCATCCACGTCGTCATCACCGCCGCCCGCTACATGGAGGTGCGCGCGGCGCTCAAGGACCAGATGCTCGGCCGTCTCGAGCTGCGTCTGGGCGATGTGATGGACTCCGAGTTCGACCGCAAGGTCGCGGCCAACGTCCCGGCCGGGGTGCCCGGCCGTGGCCAGGTGCCGGAGAAGCTGCACTTCATGACGGCGCTGCCGCGGATCGACTCGGTGAGCAGCTCCGGCGACCTCGCCGACGGCGTTTCCGCATTTGTCCAGGCGGTGAAGAGCAACTGGTCCGGTCCGGCGGCTCCGACGATCCGGCTGCTGCCGCGCAGGCTGCCCGCGGAGCAGCTGCCGAAGGGCTTCGAGTACCCCCAGCACGGCATCGCGATCGGCATCGACGAGACGAACCTGGAACCGGTCTTCGTCGACTTCGAGACCGATCCCTTCCTGATGGTGTTCGGCGAGAGCGAGTCGGGAAAGACGAACCTGCTGCGGCTCGTCGCCAAGCAGATCGCCGAGCGGTACACGCCGGAGCAGGCGCGCATCGTGGTGGGTGACTACCGTCGCACCATGCTGGAGGCGGTCCCGGCGTCCCACCTGCTCGAGTACGCGCCGATGGCGTCGGCGATGGAGATGCACATGGACGCGATCTCCACGGTGATGGAACGGCGTGCCCCCAAGCCGGACATCACACCGCAGCAGCTGCGTGACCGCAGCTGGTGGTCGGGTCCGCAGCTGTTCGTCGTGATCGACGACTACGAACTGGTCGCCACCAACTCCGGCAATCCGCTGGCGTCGCTGGCCGAGAAACTGCCCTACGCGCGCGACGTGGGTGTCCGCTTCATCGTGGCGCGCAACGCCGCGGGAGCGTCCCGCGCGATGTACGAGCCGTTCATGCAGCGCATGAAGGAACTGGGCGGCCAGGGTGTCATCCTGTCCGGCAGCCCGGCCGAGGGCGACATCATGGGCAACGTGAGGGCCCGTCCGATGCCGCCGGGACGGGGCACGTTCGTGTCACGCAAGAGGGGCAACCCGCTGATCCAGGTCGGCTGGTACCCGGGTCAGTAGGAGCGCGTCGACCGGCCCCCCGGTCGCCTTGCACACCGCCCGGCCGTTCGTCAAGAACGGCCGGGCGCACGCAGTAGTGTGACCATCTGCAACTGCTGGGTGACATGCATGGAGGGACGCGCCGATGACTGACGCAGTCGACAAGGAACGTCAGAAGGAAGAGCTGTACGCCCTCGACATCTCCGGTGTGGAGTGGGTCGGCGCTCCCGGCACGAGTCCCGACGAGGAACGGGTCGAGATCGCCCACCTGCCGGGCGGTGCCGTCGCGATGCGTTCGTCGCTGGACCACGACACGGTGCTGCGCTACACGGACGCCGAATGGCGGGCCTTCGTGCTGGGCGCGCGGGACGGCGA
>NZ_JBSGZJ010000436.1:0-6011 GCF_053610925.1 Streptomyces sp. NPDC054847
GACTGGAGTGCCGCGCAGCGGCAATTCCAGCCCGCCCGGGGGCACCTCCCACGGCCGCCAGGCCGTAGGGGGAGCTTGAGGGCACCGCGCGAAGCGCGGTACGCCGCCCGCAGGGCGGTGCGGGGCCCGGGGCCTGCCCCGGTTCGGGAAGGGGCGGGGTGGGGAAACGGCCCCGCGCAGCGGCTACGCCCCCGCCGTCACCGCAAGTGCGACGTGTCGTTCAGCAGCCGCAGCGACGCGTTGCCGTCCGCGTAGTACGCCACCGCCGACAGCGACGCCGCCGACAGTTCCATCCGGAACAGCGACTCCGGCGGGGCGCCGAGGGCCAGGCGGACCAGGGTCTTGACCGGGGTCACGTGCGTGACGAGGAGGATGGTGCGGCCCTGGTGCACGGCGAGGAGCTTGTCGCGCGTCGCGGCCACCCGCCTCGCCACCGTCGCGAAGCTTTCGCCGCCGCCCGTCGGCGCCGCCTTCGGGGAGGCGAGCCACGCTTCGAGGTCGTCGGGGTAGCGCTCCCGCACCTCCGCGTAGGTCAGGCCCTCCCACGCCGCGAAGTCGGTCTCGCGCAGGCCTTCCTCGATGCTCACGCCGAGGCCCAGCTTCGCCGCGACGGCGTCGGCCGTCTCACGGCAGCGCCGCAGCGGGGAGCTGACGATCGCCTGGATCGTGCCGCGCCCGGCGAGCGCCGCGGCGACGGCTTCCGCCTGGCGGCGGCCGACGGCGGAGAGTACCGGGTCGCTGCCGCCGCTGCCGGAGAAGCGCTTCTCGGGGGTGAGCACCGTCTCGCCGTGACGGAGCAGGACGAACGTGGCGGGCAGGCCCATGTCCGGGGCGCCCCACCCGGCGGACGGGGCGGCCGGCGTCGCCAGGAGCTCCGCCCCCGCGACCGCGTCGGAGACGGCGGGAGCGGCGGCAGCGGCCGCGCCCCCGGTGCGGACGAGCGCCGCCCGGGCCTTGGCCGCGCCGGCCGCCGCGTCGCCCACCACGCGCGCCGCTTCCGCGTCGCGTGCGTCGAGGGCCGCGGTGGAGCGCGACGGCTCCCACTGCTTGCCCTGCCGGCCCGCGTCCATCGCCTCGTTGGCGAGCCGGTCGGCGTGCTTGTTGCGCTCGCGCGGAATCCATTCGTAGGTGACCTGCGCGGGCGGGAAGACGCGTGCGGCCTCCGCGGCCAGCGGCTTCATGTCGGGGTGCTTGATCTTCCAGCGGCCCGACATCTGCTCGACGACCAGCTTGGAGTCCATCCGTACGCGGACGAGCGCCTCCGGGTCCAGGGCGCGGGCCGCCTTGAGACCGGCGACGAGGCCCTTGTACTCGGCCACGTTGTTGGTCGCCACGCCGATGTACTCCGCGGCCTCGGCGAGCGTCTCGCCGGAGACCGGGTCGAGGACGACCGCGCCGTAGCCGGCGGGGCCGGGGTTGCCTCGTGAGCCGCCGTCCGCCTCGACGACGAACTCGCGCGGTACGGGCACTACAGCCCCGATTCGGACGTGCGGACGAGGATGCGGCGGCAGTTCTCGCAGCGCAGGACCGTGTCGGGCGCGGCGGCGCGGACCTCGTTCAGTTCGGTGATGTTCAGCTCGAGCTGGCAGCCCTCGCAGCGGCGCTGGAACAGCCGGGCCGCGCCCACGCCGCCCTGCTGGGCACGGAGCTTCTCGTACAGCTTCATCAGGTCGGCGGGGACGGAGCCGGCGACGACCTCGCGCTCCTTGGTGACGGAGGCGGCCTCGCTGTCGAGTTCCTGCTCGGCGGCGTCCCTGCGGGCGGTGGCGGCGTCGGCCTTGGCCTGCACGGAGGAGACCCGCTCGGTCAGTTCGGCGACGCGCTCCTGCACGGACTCACGGCGCTCCATGACCTCGAGGACGATGTCCTCGAGGTCGCCCTGGCGCTTGGCGAGGGAGACGATCTCCCGCTGCAGGTTCTCAAGGTCCTTCGGCGAGGTGATGGCGCCGGAGTCGAGCCGCTGCTGGTCGCGGGTGGCGCGCTGACGCACCTGGTCGACGTCCTGCTCCGCCTTGGTCTGCTCGCGGGCGGTGTCGCTCTCCTCGGTCTGAGCGGCGACGAGCAGGTCACGCAGCTGCGTGAGGTCCTTGGTGAGCGACTCGATCTCGGCGTGCTCGGGCAGCGACCGGCGCTTGTGCTCGAGCTGCGACAGGCGCCGGTCGAGGGACTGGACGTCGAGAAGTCGGATCTGGTCGGCGGGCGCGGCGTTCAGTTGGGGGCTCCAGAGGAATCGTGGTGGGAGGACCAGGGGTCGGTGACCGTCGTGGAGACGTGGACCCGCAGGTCCCAGCCGTTCCGGTCGGAAATCGCGTCGAGCTGCGCGGCGGCCTGTTCGCACCAGGGCCATTCGGTCGCCCAGTGCGCGGCGTCGACCAGGCCGAGCGGCGAGTGCTGGGTGGCCTCGGACGCCGGGTGGTGGCGCAGGTCGGCGGTGAGGAAGGCGTCCACGCCGGCGGCGCGCACGTGGTCGAAGAGGCTGTCGCCGGAGCCGCCGCTCACCGCGACGGTGCGGACCGTCGCGTCGGGGTCACCGGCGAGGCGGATGCCCTGCGCGGTGGCCGGCAGGCGCTTCGCGGCGCGTGCCGCGAACTCCCGCAGCGTCTCCGGATGGTCCAGCTCGCACACCCGGCCGAGGCCGCGACGGCCGTTCGGGTCGGAGGCGTCGGGCACCAGGGGCCGTACGACGCGCAGGTCCAGCGCGCCGGCGAGGGCGTCGGAGACGCCGGGGTCGGCGGTGTCGGCATTGGTGTGCGCGACGTGCAGGGCGATGTCGTTCTTGATCAACGTGTGCACGACCCGGCCCTTGAAGTGGCCGGCCGCGACCGTCGTCGTGCCGCGCAGATAGAGCGGGTGGTGCGTGACGAGCAGGTCGGCGCCGAGCCGCAGCGCCTCTTCGACGACGTCCTGGACGGGGTCGACGGCGAACAGCACCCGGAGGACCTCGGCGTCGGGGTCTCCGCAGACGGTGCCGACGGCGTCCCATTGTTCGGCCCGCTCCGGGGGCCAGAGGGCGTCGAGCGCGGAGATGACTTCAGACAGACGGGGCACGCAGCAAAGGCTACCTGCCCCGCCCGCCTCCGCGGCCGTGCCCTACTTGACGAGGAAGCCGCGCAGGTCGTCGAGGACCTCGCCGGCGGCGGTGACGCCGAGACCCAGGTACCAGGTCTCGTCGGGAACGTCCTTGGCCTGCCCGGCCTTCACGGCCTTCAGGTCCTTCCACAGCGGGTTGGACTCGGCGGTGTCCCGCTTCGTCTTCGACGGGTCGCCGTAGACGCCGGTGAAGATCCAGTCGGCGTCGGCCTCGTCCATCTTCTCCGGGCTGATCTCGGCGGCGAGGTCGTTGATCTGCTGGTTCTTCGGCCGCGGGACGCCGGCGTCGTCGAGGATCGTGCCGATGAAGGACGCCTTCGCGTAGAGGCGGATCTTGCCCGGCATGTAACGGAGCATGGTGACCGTCGGCTTGTTCTCGCCGAGGTCGGTGCCGAGCTGCTTCGCCTTCTTCTCGTACTCGCCGAGCTTGCCCTTCGCCTCCGCGGTCCTGTCGAGCGCCGCCGCGTTGAGGAGGTAGTTCTCCTTCCAGGTGAAGCCCGGGCGGATGGAGAAGACCGTCGGCGCGATCTGCGACAGCTCCTTGTACTTGTCGCCGGCGCGCAGCTGGCTGCCGAGGATCAGGTCCGGCTTGAGCGCGGCGATGGCCTCGAGGTTGAGGCTGTTGATGGTGCCGACGCTCTTGGGGCTGCCGGCCGCCTTCTTCAGGTAGCCGGGGATGCCGTCGTCACCCTCGGTGGGCGCGTAGCCGACGGGCTGGATGCCGAGGGAGGCGACGTTGTCCAGCTCGCCGACGTCGAGGACGACGACCCGCTTGGGCGCGGCCTTGATCTCGGTCTTGCCGAGGGCGTGGGTGATGGTGCGGGGGAACTCGCCGGCCTCGGCGTCCGTGCCCATCGCCGCTGTCTTGGCGGCTGCGTCGCCGAAGTCCTTGCCGCCCTGGGCCACGGCCTTCTTGCCGCCGTCGTCCGCCTTGGCGCCCGCGTCCTTGTCCGCACCGCCGTCAGCGCCGCAGGCGGCGAGGGAGAGAGCGGCTGCGAGGGCGACTGCGGCGGCTGCGCCACGGCGGCGTAGGGACATGACGTGCTCCTGATCCGGTACTTAGGTGGGCCTTACCTTAAGCACGGCCGGGCCCGGGAGCACAACCGCCCCCTCAATCTCAGGCGAATCAGGGCATGGCCACCCTTATGTGTGAAGAGACCCCTCTCGCGCTGTTCGGCAGGAAGTGCGAAACCTAGCTTCGGAGTCCGGAGGTGAGGCATCGATGACAGCCTGTGCCATCGAGACCGCCGCGGCAGACGGGGCGGTGGCGAGTACGGACGGTACGGACGGTTCGGACGGCGCGCGTACCACGAGCGACGCGGAGGTCCCTCGCGGTACGGCGGCCCCGGCGATCACGATCACCGCGGACGGCACGTACGGAGCCCGCCTGGCGGGGACGGGCGAGGCGCTGTTCCCCGAGCGCTGGACCCTCGACGGCCTTGAGCCGTACGCCGTTCCACTGCCGCTCGACCAGCCGGAGGAGCGCGACGCACAGGTGCTGCCGCTCTCCGACGGCCGGGTGCTGATCAGCCGCCGGGTCGCGGAGCGGCACACCTTCTCCCTGCTGTACCCGACCGGTCCGGCGACGGGCGAACTGCCCCTCGGGGCCGTCCCCGCCGAGGAGTCGACACTGCTGCCGCCGTCCCCGGACGGGGTCCTCGCGTACGCCCTCGTGCCGTACGCGCACTCCACCGGCATCTGGCTGGTGACGGGCGGCGCCCGCGGCCCCGAGCGCGTCGCGGAAGTGGCGGGGCACTGCTCGGGCGGCGCCTGGCTGGACCGCGCGGGACGGCTGCTCGCGCTGGACCGCCGGCGGGCGGACGGCGGCCCCGTCAAGACGGTCGTGGTCGACCTGGCGCGTGGGGGCGAGGTCACGCCGCTGCTCCAGATCACGGACGAGAGCGACGACCGGCTGCTCCTCGCGGACGCCGACAGCGGTCTCCTGCTGATCCGTTCGAACGCGCCGGGGCCCGGGCAGGACCGGCTCGGCTGGGGCGTGCTGGGCAGCACCCGGCCGGTGCGTTTCCCGCGGAGCCTGCGGCTGCCGGACGCGCTGGTGACACCGTTCGCGGTGCAGCCCGGGCAGGTCCTGATGCCGGAGAGCTGCGCGGTGGCCCTGCGGATCGACGGCGCGGCCGGTACCTGGGTGGGCCTGTGGCGCCCCTCGGCCAGCGGAATGATCCAACTCGCCGCTCCGGCGGGCTGGTTGGCGGGCGCCGGCACCTGGAGCCGGGACGGCGTGCTGCAACTGCCGTGCGCGACGGAGTCGATGCCGTGCGGGGTGATCCGTACGGAGGTTCCGGAAGCCCTCGGCGTCTCTGCAGAAACCTTCGGTCACATGGCGCCCACAGAACCGGCACAAGCGGAAGCCGCAGGTGGGGAACCGTGCGAGGGCTCCGACGGTCCTGTTGTGTGCAGGCCCGTTCCGTTGCAGCAGGCGCCGCTCACCGGGCGCGCTGCCCGTGGTTAGACTCACGGGCCGGGGCGACCGGGCCACGGTTCCGGCCGGCGGCCGGGGGCCTGCGACACGTGTAAGCAGCGATTTTCTACGGGGTGACTTCCCACATGTCAGAAGCCCGAACCGACACGACCCAGACGCGCCCGCAGACCGCGGCGACGGGACGGGGCGAAGCCGGCGGCGGCAGCCCGGGTACGGGTGCCGGTAGGCACCGGGGCGGTGCGGCGGCGAAGGACGATTCGCCGGCGCCGGGACGGGGGCGGCATCGGAGGCCGTCGGGGGGCGACGCAGCGTAAGGGCGGCACGGGTGGCACGGGTGGCGCCTGCGGCGGGCTTGTCCCCTACCCGCCCCTTCCCGAAACCGGGGCTCCGCCCGGACCCGTACCGCGCTTCGCGCGGTGCCCTCAATCCCCCCTACGGCCTGGCGGCCGTGGGAGGTGCCCCCAGGCGGGCTGGATTTCGC
>NZ_JBSGZJ010000437.1:0-6010 GCF_053610925.1 Streptomyces sp. NPDC054847
GGCGCCCCGCACAGGCGCCCGCCCCTTCTCTGTGGATCCGGAGCCGTCACCGGGCAGCCGGTGAGGGTCGGGGTACCGGGCTCCGGGGTTCGTGCCCCGGCCCCGGTGACGACCCCGGAGTCTGTTGCTCCCTGGCGGGAGCGTGGTCCCTAGCGGGAGTCGCTGCCCGTCGTACGGACCGCCGCGGCGCGGCCCGCCTCCAGCCGCGCCACCGGGATGCGGAACGGCGAGCAGGACACGTAGTCCAGGCCCACCTCGTGGAAGAAGTGCACCGACTCGGGGTCGCCGCCGTGCTCGCCGCAGACGCCGAGCTTGAGGTCGGGACGGGTGGCCCGGCCGGCCTCCACCGCGTTACGGACGAGCGAGCCGACGCCGTCCTTGTCGATGGTCTCGAACGGGGAGACCCCGAAGATGCCCTTCTCCAGGTACGCGGTGAAGAAGCTGGCCTCCACGTCGTCGCGGGAGAAGCCCCACACGGTCTGGGTGAGGTCGTTGGTGCCGAAGGAGAAGAACTCGGCGGCCTCCGCGATCTGCCCGGCCGTCAGCGCGGCGCGCGGCAGCTCGATCATCGTGCCGAGCGCCAGCTTCAGGTCGATACCGGTCTGCTGCCGCACCTCGGCGATGACCTGCTCGGCCTCCTCGCGGACGATCTCCAGCTCCTGGACGGTACCGACGAGCGGGATCATGATCTCGGCGCGCGGGTCGCCCTTGGCCTCGATGCGCTGCGCCGCGGCCTCGGCGATCGCCCGCACCTGCATGGTGAACAGGCCGGGGATGACAAGCCCGAGGCGTACGCCGCGCAGACCCAGCATCGGGTTCTGCTCGTGCAGCCGGTGCACTGCCTGGAGCAGGCGCAGGTCGTTCTCGTTGTGGTCCTTGCGGGCCTCGGCGAGGGCGACGCGCACCGACAGCTCGGTGATGTCCGGCAGGAACTCGTGCAGCGGCGGGTCGAGCAGACGCACCGTCACCGGCAGGCCGTCCATCGCCTCGAACAGCTCGACGAAGTCCTGCTTCTGCTGCGGCAGCAGCGCCCGCAGGGCCTCCTCGCGCTCGTCGTCGGTGTCCGCGAGGATCAGCTTCTCGACCATCTCGCGGCGCTCGCCGAGGAACATGTGCTCGGTGCGGCACAGGCCGATGCCCTGGGCGCCGAAGCGGCGGGCGCGCAGCGCGTCCTCGGCGTTGTCGGCGTTGGCCCGTACGCGCAGCCGGCGTACCCGGTCCGCGTAGGCCATGATCCGGTGGACGGCCTGGACCAGTTCGTCGGCGTCGTCGGCGCCGGCGTGCATGCGGCCCTCGAAGTACTCGACGACCGGGGAGGGCACGACGGGCACCTCACCCTTGTAGACCTTGCCGGTCGAGCCGTCGATGGAGACGACGTCGCCCTCCTCGATGACGGTGCCGTTCACCGTCATCCGGCGGCGCTTGGTGTCGACCTCGAGCTCCTCGGCGCCGCAGACACAGGTCTTGCCCATGCCGCGGGCGACGACGGCGGCGTGCGAGGTCTTGCCGCCGCGGGAGGTCAGGATGCCCTGGGCGGCGATCATGCCGTCCAGGTCGTCCGGGTTGGTCTCGCGGCGGATCAGGATGACCTTCTCGCCGGAGCGCGACCACTTGACCGCAGTGTAGGAGTCGAAGACCGCCTTGCCGACGGCCGCGCCCGGGGAGGCGGCGATGCCGCGCCCGAGCAGCTCGGGCCCCTTCTCGCCGCGCGCTCCTTCGTCTTCGAAGCGCGGGAACATCAGCTGGGCGAGCTGCGCGCCGTTGACGCGCTGGAGCGCCTCGGCCTCGTCGATGAGGCCCTGGTCGACGAGCTGGGTGGCGATGCGGAAGGCGGCGCCGGCGGTGCGCTTGCCGACCCGGGTCTGGAGCATCCACAGCTGGCCGCGCTCGATGGTGAACTCGATGTCGCAGAGATCCTTGTAGTGGTTCTCCAGCGTCTCCATGATCTGCATCAGCTGGTCGTACGACTTCTTGTCGATCGACTCGAGGTCGGCCAGCGGCACGGTGTTGCGGATACCGGCGACGACGTCCTCGCCCTGGGCGTTCTGCAGGTAGTCGCCGTAGACGCCCTGGTGGCCGGAGGCGGGGTCGCGGGTGAAGGCGACGCCGGTGCCGGAGTCGGGGCCGAGGTTGCCGAAGACCATGGAGCAGATGTTGACGGCCGTGCCGAGGTCGCCGGGGATGCGCTCCTGGCGGCGGTAGAGCTTGGCCCGGTCGGTGTTCCAGGACTCGAAGACCGAGCAGATCGCGAGGTCCATCTGCTCGCGCGGGTCCTGCGGGAAGTCGCGGCCGGCCTCGGTCTTGACGATCTTCTTGAACTGCTTGACGAGCTTCTTCAGGTCGGCGGCGTCGAGGTCGGTGTCGACGGTGACCTTCTTGGCGGCCTTGGCCTCTTCGAGGGCGTCCTCGAAGAGTTCGCCGTCGACGCCCAGCACGGTCTTGCCGAACATCTGGATGAGGCGGCGGTAGGAGTCCCACGCGAAGCGCTCGTCGCCGGCCTGCTGGGCGAGGCCCGCGACCGACTCGTCGGAGAGGCCGATGTTGAGGACGGTGTCCATCATGCCCGGCATGGAGAACTTGGCACCCGAACGTACGGAGACCAGAAGGGGGTTGTCGGCCTGACCGAGCTTCTTGCCCATCTTCTGCTCGAGGGCGTCGAGGTGCGCACTCACCTCGTCGCGCAGCTCGGCCGGCTCGTCGCCGCTCTCGAGGTACACCTTGCAGGCCTCGGTGGTGATGGTGAAGCCCGGAGGGACCGGCAGACCGAGGTTGGTCATCTCGGCGAGGTTCGCACCCTTTCCGCCGAGGAGGTCCTTGAGCTCTTTGTTGCCCTCGGTGAAGTCGTAGACGAACTTCTGATCTTTGTTTTCCGACACGGGTCTCGACTCCTCGAGGACTCGGTGGCTGCCCTGACGGCGAGGAACATACCCAGATCGAAGGCGTCTGGGTACGTCCACTTGCCCGTCATACGGCCTTAACCACTCGTCCGCCAGCAGATCGAAAGTGCTTCGAGGCGGGGGAGGTGTAGACCCTTCACTTCAACTCCTGAAGGAATGATCACTTCACGCGTTCACTCGAACGCCAAATAACTACACAGAGTCATAAGTCACTCCATGCCTCAAAAGCCAAAAGGGTGGCACTCAGTGCCACCCTTTGAGAGATGCAGCCGCCCCGATTTCGCTCATCTGAGCGCACCCCCTATCAGGGGTGGCGAGAATCACGCCCTCCGAGGCACCGGAATTCCATCATCCGGACCGCCTCCGCCGCCTGTCAGCCACCGGAAGTGTCCAGCTCGGCGTCCGCGCCGACGCCCGCGCAGTCGTACGGATCCTTCAGCCAGCCGTCCGGCAGAACCACCCGGTTGTTGCCCGACGTGCGCCCGCGGGGGCCGTCCGCGCCCGCCGGCCACGGCTGGTCCAGATCCAGCTTGCTCAACTGAGCGCCCAGCTCGTCCAGCGACGAGGTGATCGCGAGCTTCTTGCGCATCTCGGAGCCGACGGCGAAACCCTTCAGGTACCAGGCCACGTGCTTACGGAAGTCGACCACTCCGCGCGACTCGTCCCCGATCCACTCCCCCAGCAGCGTCGCGTGCCGCAGCATCACGTCGGCGACCTGGCGCAGCGTGGGCCGCGCGTAGTCGTCGCGGCCCTCGAAGGCCGCCACCAGGTCCGCGAACAGCCACGGCCGGCCCAGGCACCCGCGGCCCACGACCACGCCGTCGCAGCCGGTCTCGCGCACCATCCGCAGGGCGTCGTCCGCGGACCAGATGTCGCCGTTTCCGAGCACCGGGATCTCCGGGACGTGTTCCTTGAGGCGGGCGATCGCGTCCCAGTCCGCCGTGCCGCCGTAGTGCTGTGCCGCCGTGCGCCCGTGCAGGGCGATGGCCGTGACGCCCTCCTCGACCGCGATCCGGCCCGCGTCGAGGTAGGTGATGTGGTCGTCGTCGATGCCCTTGCGCATCTTCATGGTGACCGGCAGGCCGCCCGCGTTGGAGACCGCCTCGTGCAGGATCGCGCGCAGCAGGGGCCGCTTGAACGGGAGGGCGGAGCCGCCTCCCTTGCGGGTGACCTTGGGGACGGGGCAGCCGAAGTTCAGGTCGATGTGGTCGGCCAGGTCCTCGTCCACGATCATCCGGACGGCCTTGCCGACGGTGACGGGATCCACCCCGTACAGCTGGATCGAGCGCGGTGTCTCGGTCGCGTCGAAGTGGATGAGCTGCATCGTCTTCTCGTTGCGCTCGACGAGGGCCCGCGTCGTGATCATCTCGCTGACGAAAAGGCCCTTCCCTCCGCTGAACTCCCGGCACAACGTCCGGAAGGGCGCGTTCGTGATGCCGGCCATGGGAGCGAGGACGACCGGCGGCTGCACGGCGTGCGGGCCGATCCGGAGCATGTTCGAGGAAGCGGGGGCGAGCGTGGTCATTCGCCCATTGTCCCGCACTGCCGGGACGGTCGGTCAGCCATACGATTCATGGCATGCCCGAGCTCAGCCACCGGCACCGGATTCTGGTCCTGTCGATCTGCTGCATGAGTCTGCTGATCGTCAGCCTCGACAGCACGATCCTGAACGTCGCCCTGCCCTCCCTGCGCCGTGAGATGGACGCCTCGGTCGCCGGGATGCAGTGGGTGATCGACGCCTACACCCTCGTGCTGGCCTCGCTGCTGATGCTCGCCGGCTCTGTCGCCGACCGGGTCGGCCGGCGCAAGGTCTTCATGATCGGGCTGGTGCTCTTCACCCTGGGCTCGCTGCTGTGCTCCCTCGCCCAGAGCCTCGAGGCCCTCGTCGGGTTCCGCATGGTGCAGGCGGTGGGCGGCTGCATGCTCAACCCGGTCGCCATGTCGATCATCACCAACACCTTCACCGAGCCCCGCGAACGCGCCCGCGCCATCGGCGTCTGGGGCGGCGTCGTCGGGATCTCCATGGCCGCGGGCCCCCTGCTCGGCGGCCTGCTCGTGGACGGTGTCGGCTGGCGGTCCATCTTCTGGGTCAACCTGCCCGTCGGCCTCGCCGCCCTGCTGCTCACCTGGCGGTACGTGCCCGAGTCCCGCGCCCCGAGGGCCCGCCGCTTCGACCCCGTGGGCCAGTTGCTGGTCGTCGTGCTCCTCGGCTCGCTGACGTACGCGATCATCGAAGCTCCGGTGGCGGGCTGGACCTCGCCGCTGATCCTCACCTTCGCCGTCGTCGCCGCACTCGCCCTGGCCGCGCTGCTTCGCTACGAACCGCGTCGCGCCGAACCCCTCATCGATCTTCGCTTCTTCCACAGCCTGCCGTTCAGCGGGGCCACCGTCATCGCGGTGTGCACGTTCGCCGCCTTCGGCGGCTTCCTGTTCGTCAACACGCTGTACCTCCAGGACGTCCTCGGTTTCTCCGCCCTGCACGCCGGCCTCTACATGCTGCCCATGGCAGGGCTCACTCTCGTCTGCGCGCCGCTGTCGGGGCGCCTGGTGGCCGCGTACGGCCCCCGCCCGCCGCTGCTCGCCGCCGGCACCGCGATGACGGCCAGCGGTGTGCTGTTCGCCGCGTTCGAGACGGAGACCTCCACCGCGCTGCTGTTCACCGGCTACGTCCTCTTCGGCCTCGGCTTCGGCCTCGTCAACGCCCCGATCACCAACACGGCCGTCTCCGGGATGCCCCGTGCGCAGGCCGGAGTGGCGGCTGCGATCGCCTCGACCAGCCGGCAGGTCGGACAGACACTCGGTGTCGCCGTCATCGGCGCGGTGCTCGCCGCCGGGGTCTCCGCTTCCTCGCACACCGAGGGCTTCGTCGCCGCGAGCCGGCCCGTCTGGTGGATCATCGCCGGCTGCGGTCTGTGCGTGCTCGTGGTCGGCGCGTTCACCAGCGGCCGGCGGGCGCGGGAGTCGGCCCGGCGGACGGCGGAACGGCTCGGCGAACCGGAGATCGACCGGATCCCCGCCCGCGTGGACGGCGGGAGCCGGCACACGGGGTGAACCGCGCCTGCCGTGGGCCGCGGACGGACATGCGAAAGGGCCCGGACCGCGTGGTGCGGTCC
>NZ_JBSGZJ010000438.1:0-6006 GCF_053610925.1 Streptomyces sp. NPDC054847
AGGTTGGACTTGATGGTGCCGAGGGTCTTGCGGGAGAGGCGGATGGCGTCGGCGGCGGCGTTGAGGTCGCCGCGGACGAGGGTGAGGTCGCCGGCCTCGATGGCGGCGTCGGTGCCGGTGCCCATGGCGAGGCCGAGGTCGGCCTGGGCGAGGGCGGCGGCGTCGTTGACGCCGTCGCCGACCATGGCGACGCTGCGGCCTTCGGCCTGGAGGCGCTTGACGACGTTCACCTTGTCCTCGGGCATGACCTCCGCGATCACGTCCTCGGGGGAGATGCCGACCTCGGCGGCCACGCTCCTGGCGACGGCCTCGTTGTCGCCGGTCAGGAGGATGGGGGTGAGGCCGAGGGCGCGCAGGCGGCCGATGGCTTCCGCGCTGGTGTCCTTGACGGCGTCCGCGACCTCGAGGACCGCGCGGGCCTCGCCGTCCCAGGCGACGGCGATCGCGGTGCGGCCGGCGGCCTCGGCCTCGTGCCGGGCGCGGGCCAGTCCTGCGGGCAGTTCCATCGCCCACTCGCTGAGCAGCTTCTGGCGGCCGACGAGGACGGCGTGGCCCTCGACGATGCCCTGGACGCCCAGGCCGGGGATGTTCGCGAAGTCCTCGGGGGTGGGCAGGCCGCCGAGCTTCTCGACGGCCCCGGCGGCGACCGCCTGGGCGATGGGGTGCTCGGAGGCGTTCTCCAGCGCACCGGTCAGCCGAAGCACCTCCGCCTCGTCGGTGCCGTCCGCGGTGTGCACGGCGAGCAGGGTCATCCGGCCGGTGGTGACGGTGCCGGTCTTGTCGAGGACGATCGTGTCGACCTTGCGGGTGGTCTCCAGGACCTCGGGCCCCTTGATCAGGATGCCGAGCTGCGCGCCGCGGCCGGTGCCGACCATCAGCGCGGTCGGGGTGGCCAGGCCCAGGGCGCAGGGGCAGGCGATGATCAGGACGGCGACGGCGGCGGTGAACGCGGCGGTCAGTCCTGAGCCGTTGCCGAGCCAGAAGCCCAGGGTGCCCAGGGCGAGTGCGATGACGACCGGGACGAACACGGCGGAGATCCTGTCGGCGAGGCGCTGGGCGGCGGCCTTGCCGTTCTGCGCGTCCTCGACCAGCTTCGCCATCCGGGCGAGCTGGGTGTCGGCGCCGACGCGGGTGGCCTCGACGACGAGGCGGCCGCCGGCGTTCAGGGTGGCGCCGGTGACGGTGTCGCCGACCGAGACCTCCACCGGGACGGACTCGCCGGTGAGCATGGAGGCGTCGACGGCGGACGCGCCCTCCACGACCGTGCCGTCGGTGGCGATCTTCTCGCCCGGCCGGACCAGGAACCGGTCCCCGACCTTCAGGGCGGACGTCGGGATCGTCTCCTCCCGGCCGCCACGCAGTACGGTCACGTCCTTGGCGCCCAGCTCCAGCAGGGCCTTCAGCGCCGCGCCCGCCCGGCGCTTCGAGCGGGCCTCGAAGTACCGCCCGGCGAGGATGAACGCGGTGACACCGGCCGCCGCCTCCAGGTAGATGTTCCCCGCCCCGTCACTGCGGGCGATCGTGAACTCGAAGGGATGCGTCATGCCGGGCGTGCCGGCGGTGCCGAAGAACAGCGCCCACAACGACCACAGGAACGCCGCCGACGTACCGACCGAGATCAGCGTGTCCATCGTCGCCGCGCCGTGCTTCGCGTTCGTCCACGCCGCCCGGTGGAAGGGCCAGGCCGCGTAGGTGACGACCGGCGCGGCCAGGGTCAGGCTCAGCCACTGCCAGTACTCGATCTGCAGGGCCGGGATCATCGCCATGGCGACCACCGGCACCGCGAGCACCACCGCGGTCACCAGACGCTGCCGCAGCGGGGTCAGCCCGTCGTCCGCCGGGGCCTCGTCCGGCGCCGCGGGCCCGCCCTCGACGGGCGGTGGCGCCGGCTCGGCGGCGGTGTAGCCCGTCGCCTCCACCGTGGCGATCAGATCGGCGACGGCGGTGCCCTCGGCGAAGGTGACCTTCGCCTTCTCGGTGGCGTAGTTGACGGTCGCCTCCACACCGTCCATGCGGTTGAGCTTCTTCTCGATCCGAGCCGCGCAGGAGGCGCACGTCATGCCACCGATGGCGAGCTCTACGGAGCGGGATTCGGTCGCGGTCTGCGGCATGGTGTCTCCTCGGCCTCTTCTTGATACCCCCAGGGGGTATCCCTCTGGCTCCATGTATACCCCCGCCCCGTACCGGATGCAAGTCCGCTTCACGGGAAGGATCAGGGGTGTGGCTGCCGCCCGGCTCGCCGAGCATTAGGCTGGCCAATGGACTAGACCTGTCGGAGCCTGGAGGAATGGGTCCCATGAGCAACCGTGTACTCCTGGAGGTGATCGCCCTCGACGCGCGGGACGCGGTCGCCGCCCAGTCCGGAGGGGCCGACCGGCTGGAGCTGGTCACCGACATGGCGGCCGACGGGCTGACGCCGCCGGTCTCCACCTTCACGGCGATCCGCGCGGCGGTCGACATCCCGCTGCGCGTGATGCTCCGCCTCTCCGACGGCTTCGCGGCCGGCGGCCCGGCGGACGTCGACGCCCTGGTCAGGGCCGCGGAAGCCCTGCGTGAGGCGGGGGCGGACGAGTTCGTACTCGGCTTCCTCGACGACCACGGGCAGCCGGACCTCGTCACGATCGAACGGCTGCTGGCGGTCGTCGACGACTGCCGCTGGACCTTCCACCGTGCGATCGACCACGCGGCGGACCGGGACGCCCTGCGCAAGCAGCTGGCGGACGTGCCCGGGCTCGACACGTATCTGACGGCCGGCTCGGCCGCGGGCGTCGACGACGGCATGCGCAGGCTCCTCACCGAGGCCGCGCGGCACGGCGAACCGGGCTACGAGCCGCAGCTCCTGGTCGGCGGCGGTCTGCGCCTGGACCACGTCCCGCGTCTGCGCCGGGCGGGCCTGACGGGCTTCCACATCGGCGGCGCGGCACGGCCCGGCGGCTGGTCGGCCCCCGTGGACCCGGCAGCGGTCCGCGACTGGCGCACCGCGCTCGACGCCTAGCGCGCGCAGCGCGCGGGGGGCACGCGGGGCCGGCCCGGGCCCGCCCCGGTCCGGCCGCCCGGTTCTGGCCCCGGCCGGCTGCGGGCGGGCCCGGTCGCACCCGTGTGAGGTCCGGTCACCCGGGCCCGGCCCAAAGCGGCGGTCCCTCCGGGCCCTGCCTGCTGCGGCGGCCCTGTCCGAGCGTCGGCGGCAGGGTCGCACCGGTGGGAGGTCGGGCCTCCCAGGCCCGGCACGATACGGAGGCCGGACCGCACCTGTCCGGACGCGGCTTCGGCCTGCTGCGGGCGGCAGCCGGGGCCCGGTCAAGCACCCGCAGAGGCCGGTCCCCCGCGGGGGGTTCCGTGAAGCCGCGGCGGCTTCGCCCGGCCCGGGCACGATACGGCGGTGGCCGGGGACCCCGGCACGACGCCCGGCCCGGGCTCGCCGCCCGGTTCTGCCTCGGCCTGATGCTGGCGGGCCCGCACCCGTGCGAGGTCCGGTCACCCGGGCCCGGCCCGGTGCGGGTCCTGGGTGATGCGGCGGCGTCGGGGGCCGGTCGCGCCCGTCTGGCCTGCGGTGGGGCCGACCGGGTGGTCAGGTCAGTTGGGGCGGGAGCGGGGACGCGTGGAGGACCGTGAGGCCGGAGACCGCGCGGGTCAGGGAGACGTACAGGCGGCGCAGGCCCGTGCGGAGGTCCGGTTCGTCGCCGATGACCGACGCCGGTTCGTCGAGGACCACGTAGTCGTACTCCAGGCCCTTCGCCAGCGATGCCGGGACGAGCGTCAGACGCGCCTCGGCGGTGGTCTCCTCACCGGGGGAGAGGTACGGGAGGCCCGCCGCGGCCAGCGCGGCCGCGATCGCGGGGACGCGGGAGTCCGCCGCGATCAGCCCGATCGAGCCCTCGTTGCGGAGGGACTCCACGCACGCCGCGACGACCGCCGTGTCGAGGTCCGCGACGTCCGCGACCGCGCGGACCTCGAGGGAACCGGGGGACTCGCGGACCGACGAGACCGGCGCGAGGCCGGGGGACATGTGCGGGAGCAGACGCGACGCGTAGGCGATCACCTCGCGGGGAACGCGGAAGCCCGCGGTCAGCTCCTCGACGACCGCCTCCGGCTTGCCGAGGTGGGACAGCGCCTCGGCCCACGACGCGGTCGCCCAGGGCGTCGTCCCCTGGGCCAGGTCGCCGAGGACCGTCGCCGATCCGGTGGAGCATCGGCGGCCCACCGCGCGGTACTGCATCGGGGACAGGTCCTGCGCCTCGTCGAGGACGACATGACCCAGCGACTGGGTGCGCTGCACCAGGTCCGTCGCCTCGTCGATCAGCACCGCGTCCGCCGCGGACCACTTCGCGGACCGCACACTGCGCGCGGGCTTCGTCAGCAGGATCGTCGCCTGTTCCTCGGCGGTGAGGACACCCTCCGCGTGCGCGGCGAGGAACTCCGCGTCGGAGAGCAGCCGCAGTACGAGCTTCGCCGGATCGACCGGCGGCCAGATCGCCTTGACCGCCGCCTTGACGGCGGGGTTGCGGGCGACCGCGTCCTGGACCCGGTCGTCGGGCGCCTCCCCCGCCTCTTCCATACGGACCAGCACGGTGTGCGCGATCCGCTGGGGGAGGGCGTCGCGGGCGGCGCCGTAGCGGATGTCGCGGTCGAGCAACTCGCGGACGATCTCCTCGAGTTCGTACGCCGGGATCCGCCAGCGCCGTGATCCGCGCACGACGACCACCGGCTCTGTCGGCATCGTGACGTGCGAGCGGACCGCGCGCCGCAGGACCTGCGCCATCCTGGCGTCGCCCTTGACGACGGCCGCCGCCGCGGTGTCCCGGCCGCTGACCTCCACGTGTCCTACCAGGTCGTCGACCGTGGCCTGCTTGACCTCCAGCTCTCCGAGGGCGGGCAGGACCTGCTCGATGTAGTGGAGGAAGGAACGGTTCGGCCCGATGACCAGGGTGCCGGTGCGCGCCAGGCGTTCCCGGTGCGCGTAGAGGAGGTAGGCGACACGGTGCAGGCCGACGGCCGTCTTCCCGGTGCCAGGCCCGCCCTGCACGCACACCGTGCCCGACAGGCCGCTGCGCACGATCTCGTCCTGCTCGGGCTGGATCGTCGCGACGATGTCCCGCATGGGGCCGACGCGGGGCCGCTCGATCTCGGCCTGGAGGAGCCTGGAGGTCTGCTCGGTCTCCGACGGGTCGGTGAGGTGCTCGTCCTCGTACGCCGTCAGGTCCCCGCCGGTGTAGCCGAAGCGCCGGCGCAGACCGACGTCCTGCGGTTCCTTGCGGGAGGCCCGGTAGAAGGGCTGTGAGACCGGCGCACGCCAGTCGATGACCATCGGGTCGCCCGCGGCGTCGTGGACGTGACGGCGGCCGATGTAGAAGCGGCGGCCCTCCTGCGTGGTGGGCAGGTAGTCGAGGCGGCCGAAGAAGAGCGGGGTGTGGGACAGATCGGCGAGCGCCTTGATGCGGTCCTCGATCTGCGACTGGAGGACGGCGGCGTTGACCCAGTTCGCCGTGACGTCCTTGATGTCGAGGGACTGGACGTCCTCGCGCATCGCGCGCAGGGCGGACCGCGACGCGGCGAGGTGGGCCCGCTCGCGGGAGAGCGGGTCTTCCCCGTCGGTGGCCACGGTGACGGTGGATACGTCGGGTACAGGGGCGTGCGCGGGCACGGGTTGCCTCCGGCTGGGCTGCGTGATCACGGCATGGCGGACCGGCCGGTTTCCGTCCGGGCGGCGGCTCTCCTCTGGGGAGGCGGGGAAGGCCCCGGGCTGCGGACAGGCGACCTGGGGCAAGCCCGCGATTGTAGTGGGGGCGCTGAAGGGACGCGAACGGTTTTCTCGCCGTCAGGGGCGGCGACGTCATTCCCGTAGGGGACGCGCTCTGTCTGGAGTAGTACGCGGAGCCCCCACCGGTTCACCCCGCAGCCCGATGCTCCGACCGGGTGATGCGCAGCACCATGGACGCATGACCACAGCCATCCTCACCCCGGGAACCACCCGCCACGCCGCCGCGAGCGGTGCCGGCGACAGCCGGC
>NZ_JBSGZJ010000439.1:0-5970 GCF_053610925.1 Streptomyces sp. NPDC054847
CAGCAGGACCGCCCGGCGGGGCCCGGCACCCGGCGCCCGCCCGTCCGTGTGTGGAATCACCGCTCAGGGTGAGCCTTGTCTCTCTTGGTGCAAATGGCTTCAATAGGTAACAAAGCGGGCGCACGACACGCGGTTGTCGCCCAGTTGGCGTGTATGTTCCGGGGCCGAGAGGCCTTGGAAGGGACCAATCCGGTGAACAAGAAGCTTGCGGCCGCCCTGTCCGGCGGCGCGGTACTGGTACTGGCGCTGTCCGGCTGCGGCGACGACAGCGAAGAAAAGGTGAACGCCTGGGCGAAGGACGTCTGCGACCAGGCACAGCCGCAGATCAAGAAGAGGGCCGACGCACAGCAGGCCATCATCTCGACGGCTGCGGACGGTAAGCCCGCGGACATCCAGGCTGCCGACTCCAAGGCGTTCGCGGACATCGCGGCTGCGGACAAGGCGCTCGCCAAGGCGGTCAGGGACGCCGGCGTCCCCCCGGTCGAGAACGGCGAGAAGCTCCAGCAGGACGCGGTGAAGGAGCTCGACGCCACCGCCGCCGCCTACCTCGACCTGAAGAAGAAGGTCGACGAACTCGACCCGAAGAACCAGCAGAAGTTCGCGGACGGCCTGCAAACCGTCGCGGACGGGCTGAAGAAGATCGAGCGCATGGACCAAGCGGCGCTGGCGAAGCTGCAGTCCGGGGAGCTGGGCACGGCCATGGCGAAGCAGCCCGGCTGCCAGCGGGCCGACACGTCGAGTCCCGCAGGCGGCGCGTCGGCGTCGTCGGGCAAGGCGTAGGCCGTCCCGGCGCCGTGGCTCAACGGCGCCCGCCCGTCCGGCGCGACGTCGGACAGGTTGTGGGTCGTCCCCGGTGCCGTGATGTGACGCGCCCGCCCCTCCGGCGCGGCGGCGGGCCGGTGGATGTCTTCGGTCCGACGGGCGGTGTCGGCACGGCGGGATCGCCGTCGGTGTGCGACGGGAGCCGGGGGTTCGGCGGAGGGCAGCGGTCCGAATGGGACGCCGGGCCGCGCGGCGGTCGTCCTTCGCGGCGGCCACAATGGGCGGGTGAGTACGACAAGCCTCCCCGTGCCCGACCACGCGCCCCGGCTGCGTGAAGCGCTCCTCTCCGCCGCCTTCACGGCCGACGGGCTGCTCGACCTGCTCGGCGCGCCCGCCTACGCGGCGCTCGCCCGCAGCGAGACCGTGCCCGCCCTGCGCGCCACGCGCGGGGCGGGTGTCCTGGAGACGCTCGTCCGGCTGTTCCTGCTCCAGTGCGCCGTGCCCCACGAGCAGGCCCGCAAGGCGCTCCCGCTCGACGAGTGCCTCGCCGACGGCTGGGTGTCGCGCGACGGCGACGAGGTACAGGCCACCGTGGACGTCCGTCCGTACGGCGGGCCGGAGGGGCAGGACTGGTTCATCGTCTCCGACCTCGGCTGCGCGGTCGGCGGGGCGGGCGGGGCGAGCGGCCAGGGCGAGGGAGTGGTCCTCGGCGTCGGCGGCGCGTCCACCACGCTCGCGGGCATCACGATCCGCACGCCCGTCGCGGCCGCGCTGGACCTGGGAACCGGTTCCGGCATCCAGGCGCTGCACGCCGCCCAGCACGCGACGCGGGTGACGGCCACCGATCTCAACCCCCGGGCCCTGCACTTCACCCGGCTCACGCTCGCCCTGTCCGGCGCGCGGGAGGCCGACCTGCGCGAGGGCTCGCTGTTCGAGCCGGTCGGCTCCGACACGTACGACCTGATCGTGTCGAATCCCCCGTTCGTCATCTCTCCCGGTGCCCGGCTGACCTACCGGGACGGCGGGATGGGCGGGGACGATCTGTGCCGCTCTCTCGTTCAGCAGGCGGGGGACAGGCTCAACGACGGCGGTCACGCCCAGTTCCTCGCCAACTGGCAGCACGTGGCAGGGGAGGACTGGCAGGACCGGCTGCGCTCCTGGGTGCCGCCGGGCTGCGACGCGTGGATCGTGCAGCGCGAGGTGCAGGACGTGACGCAGTACGTGGAGCTCTGGCTGCGCGACAGCGGGGACCACCGCCCCGACCCGGCCCGGTATGCCGCGCGCTACGACGCGTGGCTCGACGAGTTCGAGGCCCGACGCACGAAGTCGGTCGGCTTCGGCTGGATCACCTTGCGGAAGTCCGGCGCCGAACGCCCCTCGATCGTCACGGAGGAGTGGCCGCACCCCGTCGAGCAGCCGCTCGGCGACACGGTGCGCGCGCACTTCGCCCGGCAGGACTATCTGCGTGCGCATAACGATGCCGCGCTGCTCGCCGATCACTTCGTTCTGGCCGAAGAGATCATGCAGGAGCAGGTCGGGATGCCGGGCGCGGAGGACCCGGAACACGTGGTGCTGCGCCAGAACCGGGGCATGCGCCGTGCCACCAAGGTCGACACTGTCGGCGCCGGTTTCGCGGGCGCGTGCGACGGCAGCCTGAGTGCCGGGCAGATCCTCGACGCCATCGCCCAGCTGCTCGGCGAGGATCCGGTCCTGCTGCGCGACCGCACTCCGCAGGCACTGCGGCTGCTGATCGAGGAAGGTTTCCTGGAGCCCGTCCCGCGGTGACGCCGCACCGTGCGGCGGACCGGCCGCTTCCGGCCCCGTCCCGGGTCCCCCGTCCCGGCCGCTGCCGGTCCCGCTTCCCGGCCGCTGCCGGTTCCCGGTCCCGTACCCGGTCCCGGCTCCGGCGGCTCGTGGTGGCGGAAATCGACAGGGAAATCCGGCCAAGGTTCGGTTTGCGGTCCCATTTCCTGTGACTTCGCCCCCGCCCGCCGTGTGACTTCGACCGCGACCGGGCGGGTGAACCCCACGTGGCGTTCACCCGGAGTTCGTGCCTGCGACGCCCTGGGGTGCGAGCCTCGCCCTGCACAGGGACCTCGGCGTCAGGAAAGGACCGGGTACGGGCATGGAGAGCGGGCCAGCGATCTTCGCCGGAACGGCATTCGCGCTGTTCGGGGCCGCACTGCTGCTGTGGACGGGGATGCGCGCGCTGCACCGCCGGCCCGTCGCACATGGAGTGACCACGGCCACGGGCGTGACCTTCGGGATGCTGTTCGGTGCGGTGTTCCTCACTCTCGCCGTGTGGTGCTTCGGCCGTCTCTGACCCGGCTCCCGGAAGACGACGTGCCGGGTCCGGGCGGCATGAACAGTTGGACTCGGGTTACCGTTCGAGTGGCCGTTGCGGGCTTTTGCCGTTTGACACGGGGGCGGGTTGTACCGTCACACTCCGCAGCGACAGCAGCGTCACAGCAGTGCGACCAGGCACAGGACCACGTGCCGCACCCGCCGTGAGCGCCCATCGAGCGTCGACCGGAGAGAAGAGCGAAGTTGTCCCCGACCAGCGAGACCGCACACGGCGGCCGCCGACTTGTGATCGTCGAGTCGCCTGCCAAGGCGAAGACGATCAAGGGCTACCTCGGCCCTGGCTATGTCGTCGAGGCGAGCGTCGGGCACATCCGCGACCTGCCGAACGGTGCCGCAGAGGTGCCGGAGAAGTACACCGGCGAGGTGCGGCGGCTCGGCGTCGACGTCGAACATGACTTCCAGCCCATCTATGTCGTCAATGCCGACAAGAAGGCCCAGGTCAGGAAGCTCAAGGAGCAGCTCGCCGAATCCGACGAGCTCTTCCTCGCCACCGATGAGGACCGCGAGGGCGAGGCCATCGCGTGGCACCTCCTCGAGGTTCTCAAGCCCAAGGTCCCGGTCCACCGGATGGTCTTCCACGAGATCACCAAGGAAGCGATCCGGGACGCCGTCGCCAATCCGCGCGAGCTGAACAAGCGCATGGTCGACGCCCAGGAGACCCGCCGCATCCTCGACCGCCTCTACGGCTACGAGGTCTCGCCGGTCCTGTGGAAGAAGGTCATGCCCCGGCTGTCCGCCGGGCGCGTCCAGTCGGTGGCGACCCGGCTCGTCGTCGAGCGGGAGCGCGAGCGGATCGCCTTCCGTTCCGCCGAGTACTGGGACCTGACCGGCACGTTCTCCACCGGCCGGGCCGGTGACCCGTCCGACCCGTCCACGCTCACCGCCCGCCTGAACACCGTCGACGGGCAGCGTGTCGCGCAGGGCCGCGACTTCGGTTCCGACGGCCGGCTCAAGTCCGCCCAGGTGCTGCACCTGGACGAGGCGAACGCCCGCTCCCTCGCGGCGGCCCTCGAAGGCGCGTCGTTCGCGGTGCGCTCGGTCGAGTCCAAGCCGTACCGCCGCTCGCCGTACGCACCGTTCCGTACGACGACGCTCCAGCAGGAGGCGTCCCGGAAGCTCGGCTTCGGGGCGAAGGCGACCATGCAGGTCGCGCAGAAGCTGTACGAGAACGGCTTCATCACCTACATGCGTACGGACTCCACGACGCTGTCCGAGACGGCCGTCGCCGCGGCCCGTGCACAGGTGACGCAGCTGTACGGCGCCGACTACCTGCCGGAGAAGCCGCGCGTGTACGCCGGCAAGGTGAAGAACGCGCAGGAGGCGCACGAGGCGATCCGCCCGTCGGGTGATCGTTTCCGCACCCCCGCGGAGACCGGCCTGACCGGTGACCAGTTCAAGCTCTACGAGCTGATCTGGAAGCGGACCGTCGCCTCTCAGATGAAGGACGCGGTCGGTAACTCCGTCACCGTGAAGATCGGTGGCCGGGGTTCGGACGGCCGTGACGCCGAGTTCAGCGCGTCCGGCAAGACGATCACGTTCCACGGCTTCATGAAGGCCTACGTCGAGGGCGCCGACGACCCGAACGCGGAGCTCGACGACCGCGAGCGGCGCCTGCCGCAGGTCGCGGAGGGCGACGCCCTGTCGTCCGAGGAGATCTCGGTCGACGGTCACGCCACCAAGCCGCCGGCCCGCTACACCGAGGCGTCCCTCGTCAAGGAGCTGGAAGAGCGCGAGATCGGCCGCCCGTCGACCTACGCCTCGATCATCGGCACCATCCTCGACCGCGGCTACGTCTTCAAGAAGGGGACGGCCCTCGTCCCCTCGTTCCTCTCCTTCGCCGTGGTCAACCTGCTGGAGAAGCACTTCGGCCGACTCGTCGACTACGACTTCACCGCGAGGATGGAGGACGACCTCGACCGCATCGCGCGCGGCGAGGCCCAGGCCGTGCCGTGGCTGAGGCGCTTCTACTTCGGCGAGGGCGACGCCGCCGGCGCCGCCTCCGAGGCGGGCAACGGCGACGGCGACCATCTCGGCGGCCTCAAGGAACTGGTCACCGACCTCGGCGCGATCGACGCCCGGGAGATCTCCAGCTTCCCCGTCGGCAACGACATCAAGCTGCGCGTCGGCCGGTACGGGCCGTACGTCGAGCGCGGCGAGAAGGAGGCGGAGGGCCACCAGCGCGCCGACGTCCCCGAGGACCTCGCACCCGACGAACTCACCGTCGAGTACGCGGAGGAACTGCTCGCCAAGCCGAGCGGTGACTTCGAACTGGGCACCGACCCGGCCACCGGTCACCAGATCATCGCCAGGGACGGGCGCTACGGCCCGTACGTGACCGAGGTCCTGCCCGAGGGCACGCCGAAGACGGGCAAGAACGCGGTCAAGCCGCGGACCGCCTCGCTCTTCAAGAGCATGTCCCTGGACACGGTGACCCTCGAGGACGCCCTGAAGCTGATGTCCCTGCCGCGGGTGGTGGGCACCGACGCCGAGGGTGTCGAGATCACCGCGCAGAACGGCCGCTACGGCCCGTATCTGAAGAAGGGCACCGACTCGCGCTCCCTCGAGAATGAGGAACAGCTCTTCTCCATCACGCTGGAAGAGGCACTGGCGATCTACGCCCAGCCGAAGCAGCGTGGCCGGGCCGCCGCCAAGCCGCCGCTGAAGGAACTGGGCACCGACCCGGTCAGCGAGCGTCCGGTGGTCGTCAAGGACGGCCGGTTCGGCCCGTACGTGACGGACGGCGAGACGAACGCCACCCTGCGGACCGGCGACAGCGTCGAGGACATCACTCCGGAACGCGGATACGAGCTGCTCGCCGAGAAGCGGGCGAAGGGGCCCGCCAAG
>NZ_JBSGZJ010000440.1:0-5968 GCF_053610925.1 Streptomyces sp. NPDC054847
GCATTTCAGCCCGCCCGGGGGCACCTCCCACGGCCGCCAGGCCGTAGGGGGAGTTTGAGGGCACCGCGCGGAGCGCGGTACGCCGCCCGCAGGGCGGTACGGGGTCCGGGGCCTGCCCCGGTTCGGGAAGGGGCGGGTAGGGGAACGAGTCCGCCCGGGCCGGGCGTCAGCGGAGCAGGGACTCCGCCACGAACTCCCCCACGTGCGCCAGCACCTGCTCGCGGCCCGTGCCCGGTATGCCCACGGCGACATGCACGCTGAAGCCGTCCAGCAGTGCGCGCAGGCGGGCCGCGAAGCGGTCGGGGTCCACCGGGCGGAACTCGCCGCGGGAGACGCCCTCCGCGAGGAGCGCCACGAGGTCCCGGTGCCAGGCGCCCTCGATCGCCGCCTGGCGGCCGTGCATGTCGGCGTCCGCGTTCTGCGAGCGGTTCCAGACCTCGAGCCACAGCGTCCAGTGCGGGTCGCGCGGCCCGTCGGGGACGTAGAGGTCGACGTACGCCTCGAGCCGCTCACGGGCCGGCGCCTGCCGGGACAGCAGGGCGCCGCGTTCCGCGCCGAGGCGGCCCTCGCTCCACTCCAGCGTCTGCAGGAGCAGCTCGTCCTTGGTGCGGAAGTAGTAGAGGAGGTGCCCGCTGCTCATTCCGACCTGCCGGCCGAGCCCGGCCATGGTCAGCCCGTCGAGGCCGCGCTCCGCGATGGTGGCCATGGCGGCGGCGAGCAGCTGCTCGCGCGGTGGGGCGGACTGGTTCCGGCGGCGGGGGCCGGCAGGGCTGGTGCTGGTCACCTGTACGTTCTACCCGATCCTGTGCCGTCGGCGGCCCGGACTCAGACCCGCGGCTGCTGCTGGGTGATGCAGTGGATGCCGCCGCCGCCCGCGAAGATCGCCCTCGCGTCCACCAGCGTCACCGTCCGCTCGGGGAAGAGCCGGCGGAAGATGCCCGCCGCGATCTCGTCACGCGGGTCGTCGAAGGCGCAGAGCACCAGACCCCCGTTGCACAGGTAGTGGTTGATGTACGAGTAGTCGACCCACTCGCCGTCCTCGTCGCGGAGCTTCGTCGGGGCGGGGACCTCGACGACCTCCAGACGGCGCCCCTTGGCGTCCGTCTGGGCGGAGAGCAGCGCCACGTTCGCCTTGCACGGTTCGTGGTCGGGGTGAGAAGGGTCGGGCTGGGTGTGGACCACGACGACGCCTGGGCGGGCGAAGGCGGCGACGATGTCGACGTGCCCGCGTGTGCCGTACGTGCCGTAGTCGCCGCTCAGGCCGCGCGGCAGCCAGATGGCCTTTGTCGTGCCGAGCCGGGCGTGGATCTCCGCCTCGACCTCGGCGCGGCTCCAGCCCGGATTCCGCTCGGGGCCGAGCTGCACGGTGTCGGTGAGCAGGACGGTGCCTTCGCCGTCGACGTGGATCGCGCCGCCCTCGTTGACCAGCGGTGAGGGGTGCACGGGGACGCCCGCGAGGTCCGCGACATGGCGGGCGATCTTGGCGTCGTGCTCCCAGCGCGCCCATTCGGCCGCGCCCCAGCCGTTGAACACCCAGTCGACGGCGGCCAGTTCGGAGCCGTCGGTGACGAAGGTCGGGCCGATGTCGCGCATCCAGGCGTCGTCCAGGTCCCGTTCGACGATCTCGATGTCCGCACCGAGGAGTGCCCGGGCCGATGCCACCTGCCCCGTCCCGGCGACCACGGTCACCGGCTCGAAGCGTCGTACGGCCCGGGCCACGGACGCCCACGCCGCACGGGCTTCCGCGAGTTCCGCCTCGTCGGTGAAGGTCGGGTTGGGGCCGGGCCAGGCCATCCAGGTGCGCTCGTGCGGGGCCCATTCGGCCGGCATGCGGAAGGTCACGGCAAGTCCTAAGGCGTCGTTGGCTTGAAGGAGGGGTTTGAAGGAGGGCTTGAGGACGGGGCTTGAAAGGCGGCGGGGGCGGCGGGCTCAGAGGAAGTAGAGGCGGTTCAGCGAGACCGACTCGGCCGGACCGGAGCGCAGCGGATCGCCGTCGAGGGTCACCAGTCCACTGTGTCCGTCCACCGACACGTCCCCCAGCCTGGAGTTGAGCAGCAGGTCACCCGGACCGATGCCGCGGGTACCGCGCACGGCGACGCGGCGCCGGCGGGTGGGCATCAGATCGGAGCCGAGGTCCACGGCCGCCTGGGCGACGAACGCCACCGAGATGTCGGCCGGTGTCGCTCCGTAGGCGCCGAACTGCGGTCCCAGCACGAGCGGTTCGCAGGTGTCCGTCGCCGCGTTCGGGTCGCCGACGACGCCGTACGCGGGGAATCCCGACTTCAGTACCAGTTGGGGCTTGGCTCCGAAGAACTCGGGCCGCCACAGCACGATGTCGGCCATCTTGCCGGGCTCGATGGAGCCGATCTCGTGGGCGAGTCCGTGCGCGAGGGCGGGATTGATCGTCAGCTTGGCCATGTAGCGCAGGACGCGTGCGTTGTCGTCGTGCGCGCCGTCGCCGTCCAGGGGCCCCCGTTCGGCCTTCATCTTGCCGGCCATGGCGAAGGTGCGGCGTACGGTCTCCCCCGCGCGCCCCATGCCCTGCGCGTCCGACGAGGTGATGCCGATCGCCCCGAGGTCGTGCAGGACGTCCTCCGCGCCCATCGTCCCGGCGCGGATCCGGTCGCGGGCCATCGCCGCGTCGCCCGGCAGGTCGGTCTTGAGGTCGTGGACGGAGACGATCATGCCGTAGTGCTCGGCGACGGCGTCCCGGCCGAAGGGCAGGGTCGGGTTGGTGGACGAGCCGATGACATTCGGCACGCCCGCCATCTTGAGCACGTTCGGTACGTGCCCTCCGCCGCAGCCCTCGATGTGGAAGGCGTGGATCGTCCGTCCGTCGAGCACCCGCAGGGTGTCCTCGACGGACAGGCACTCGTTCAGGCCGTCGCTGTGCAGGGCGACCTGGACGTCGTGCTCCTCTGCGACCCGCAGCGCCGTGTCGAGGGCGCGGGTGTGGGCGCCCATGTCCTCGTGGACCTTGAAGCCGGACGCGCCGCCCTCGGCGAGCGCCTCGACGAGCGGCGCCGGGTCGGAGGACGAACCACGGGCGAGGAAGCCGATGTTGACGGGCCAGGCGTCGAAGGCGTTGAAGGCGTGCCGCAGCGCCCAGGGCGAGTTGACGCCGACACCCCACACGGGGCCGAACTCCTGGCCGATGACGGTGGTGACGCCGGAGGCGAGGGATGCCTCCATGATGCGGGGCGACAGCAGGTGGACGTGGGTGTCGACGGCGCCGGCGGTGGCGATCAGCCCCTCACCGGAGACGATCGAGGTGCCGGTGCCGACGACGACGTCGACACCGTCGAGGGTGTCCGGGTTCCCGGCCCGGCCGATGGCGTGGATGCGGCCCTCGCGGATGCCGATGGAGACCTTGCGGATGCCCAGCACGGCGTCGATCACCAGGACGTTGCTGATGACGACGTCGCAGGTCTCCCGGACGGCGGCGGCCTTGAGGTGCAGTCCGTCGCGTGCCGTCTTGCCGAAACCGGCCAGGAACTCGTCCCCGGGCTTCTGCGCGTCGGACTCGACCCGTACGACGAGGCCGGAGTCGCCGAGGACGACCCGGTCCCCGGCGCGGGGTCCGTGCACGGATGCGTACTCGTACGGGTCCATCAGTTCTCCTCCGCTCCGAGGTAGCCGCAGGCCGCCGCCCTGCGCAGGGCTTCTTCCTTCGCGCCGGGCGCGTCCAGCGGTCCGTCGACCAGGCCGGCGAAGCCGATCGCGATCCGGTCGCCGCCGATGGGCAGCAGCCCCACCTCGACGTCACCGCCCGCGTCGAAGCGGACCGACGAGCCCGCCGGGACGGCGAGCCGCATGCCGTAGGCCGCGGCCCGGTCGAAGCGCAGACGCGGGTTGGCCTCGAAGAAGTGGAAGTGCGAGGTGACGCTGACCGGGACGGTGGCGGTGTTGCGCACGGTCAGCCGCACGGCGGGCGGCGTCTCGTCGTGCGGCGGCGCGGGCAGCAGCGCTCCGGGAGCGTTCTTGCCCTGCCCGCCGCCGATCGGGTCCGAGACGACGGCGAGGCGGGACCCGTCGTCGAAGACCGCCTCCACATGGACCTCCCCCACCACGTCGGCGACGCCGGGCAGGACGTCGTCGGGGCCGAGGACCGAGCGGGCGGCCTCGATGGCCTCCGCGAGCCGGCGACCGTCGCGTGCCGCCTCGCAGACCGTGTCCGCTATGAGCGCGGTGGCCTCCGGGACGTTCAGCCGCAGACCGCGGGCCCTGCGTGCCCGCGCCAGCTCGGCGGCGCCGAAGAGCAGCAGCCGGTCGCGCTCGGTCGGGGTCAGTCGCATGTCACCACACCTCCATCTTTGAGCGTCACTCTAACAATCGCACTCCCAGAAGGAAACCATTGACTTGGTACGAGGCATGCCTCACATTGAGCAGCATTCAATTAGAACGTCACTCTAACCGTGAAGGTGAGGGGCAGCCCATGCCGGTGGAACAGCGCGGAGTCGACACCGTCCCCGAAGAGGAGCGCACCAGCACTCCTCGCGATCTCGTCTCGATCCTGCTCGGGTCGAACCTCTGCCTGGGGGTGATCGTCTTCGGCTGGCTCCCGGTCTCCTTCGGCCTCGGCCTGTGGCCGTCCGTCACCTCGGTCGTCGCCGGCACGGTCGTCGGTGTGGCCGTCACCGCCCCGCTGGCCCTTGTCTCGCTGCGTACGGCGACCAATCTGTCGACGTCCAGCGGCGCCGCCTTCGGGGTCCGCGGCCGGCTCGTGGGGTCGGTCGTCGGCCTGCTGCTCTCGCTCGGCTACACGGCACTGACCCTGTGGATCGGCGGCGACGTGGTGATCGGCACGCTGGCGCGCCTCGCGGGCCTGCCCACCGGCGGCCTGGCCCACACCCTCGTCTACGCGCTGCTCGCCGCCTGCACCGCCGTCGGCGCCGTGTACGGCTACCGGCTGCTGCTGCGTCTCAGCAAGGTCCTGGCCGTCGGCATGACCGCGCTCCTGCTGCTCGGCATCGTCGCGTACGCCCCGGACCTCACCACGGCGGCGCCGCCGGACACTCCGTACCTGCTGGGGTCGTTCTGGCCGACGTGGGTGCTGTCGGCGGTGGCCGCAGGACTCAGCGGACCGATCGCGTTCATCACCCTGCTCGGCGACTACACCCGGTACATCTCGCCGCTGCGCCACAGCCCGCGCCGGGTGCTCGGCGCCACCTGTGCGGGGCTGGTGGCCGGGCTGCTGATCCCGCAGCTCTTCGGTACGTACACGGCGCTGGCCGCGCGGGCCGGGGCCGACTACGCCGGCCCGCTCGTCGCCGCGTCCCCCGCCTGGTACCTCGTCCCGCTGCTGATCGCCGCGGGGGCGGGTTCGGTCGGCAACGCGGGGCTGATGCTCTACTCGATGGGGCTCGACCTGGACGCGATCCTGCCGCGTGCCACGCGTACCCGGGCCACCCTGGTGGTGGCCGTCGTGGCCACTGCGTTCGTGTTCGCCGGCCACTTCGGGTGGGACGCCCAGTCGGCCATGACGTCGTTCGTGCTGCTGCTCACCGCGGTGGGAACCCCCTGGGCGGTGATCACGTTGATGGCGCACGTCCGCTGCGCCGGCGTGTACGACGCGGACGCCCTCCAGGTCCACAACCGCCGTGCGCGGGGCGGCGTCTACTGGTTCCGGTCCGGCTGGAACGTACCCGCCACCGTGTCCTGGGCGCTGGGTGCGGCCGTGGGTCTGACGGCCGTCTCCACCCCGCTCTACGAAGGACCGCTGCTCGGCCTCACCGGCGGTATCGACGTGAGCTTCGTCCTGTCGGGACTGGTGGGAGGCTTGACGTACGCGGCGCTGCGGTCGGGCACAGCCCCCGCCGCCGCGCCCGCACCGGTCGCGGAGTCGGCGGTCTCGTGAACGCGACGGCCTCGTGAACGCGACGGCCCGCCCCGGCCGCTCCACCACGGAGGAGCTGGTCAAGGCGCTCGGCGACGAGAACGCGCTGCCGGGCCGCTGGTCCCCCTACGC
>NZ_JBSGZJ010000441.1:0-5965 GCF_053610925.1 Streptomyces sp. NPDC054847
CGGCACGGCCGGTGGCCCCTCCTCGTTCGTCAGCAGGGTCTAACCACGCGACCTGGCCCGGGCGACCACAAGGGCACCGTGCATGCCCAGCGCCATCCGGAAGGCGAGCGATCCGCTCGCATTGGCATGCGACTGCAACAGCAGCACGCCGTGCCGAATACTGGGCACCACCCTGCGCTGCATACGGTCGAGCGACCTCAGCGAGGTCACCAGGGATGAACCGTCGGCGAGGTGCACCCGGAGCCGGATGTCCCAGCTCTGTATTCCTCTCCTGCCCTGCCGGGGGACCGAGCGCGACAGGGAATCGGGACCTATGACGGCGCGGACCGACCAGGCCCCGTCCTCCTCGCGCAGCTCGGCGTCACGGGTGAGCGCGGGCTGCTCGGCGCCTCGGAGGAGGAACTCGATCTCGGCGGAGTGCGGCCGGGCGGCACTCAGCCGCCCGTACATGTCGTGCACCGTGATCAACAGATCGCGGGTCGAACTGCGCACCATGCGGGCCTCCGCCAGGACCGGCAGCTCGGCCACAGGCAGCGTCGCCACGCCGTCCAGCTCGGCCGACGGCAGGTCCTCCGCCCACACCGGCACGCCCCCGGCCACGGCGTAGGGGGGCAGCAGACGCGCCGGGTCACTGGCCAGCTGCCCGAGTCGCTCCACGTCACGTGGGGCTTCGGCAGCCTGGACCACACGGGCGATCCAGCGCGCCGGCGCCTGCGCGGCGGCGATCTCGCCTGCGTCGAAACCGGCCAGATACTCGCGGGTGGCGTCCCACCAGGCCGTGCGGTACTCGTTGCCCCGGCGGCGCAGCTCCCGTACGTACATCCGCAGGTCGTAGTCGAGGAACTTCACCCGGCAGGCCGCCGCGAGGGACTTGGCATCGGCCTTGCGGAACGTCTCCACGGCCGTGCGGTGGGCCTCGATGCGCGCCTGCCAGTTGCTCACCGCGTCGCGGTCGAGGGAGATCGACACCTGGGCGGCGTTGCGGCGCACGTGCCAGACGTAGACCGTGTCGGGTATCACGGCGATTCGGGGCCCGGCCGCCATCACACGCGCGGTGAAGACGAAGTCCTCGTAGACGAAGCGGCCGTCCGGAAAGCGGATCCCGTGCTCCTGGAGGAAGGCGCGGGAGTACAGCTTGTTGACGCAGAGGGTGTCGTGGAGCAGTTCCGGACGGTCCTCCGGGGACTCGACCGGACCGGCCTCCTCGTACAGCCCCGGCTGCCAGGTCACGTCCAGCCCCAGGGGCAGCTCACGCCTGACACAGTTCCCGACCGCGACCGGCGCCTGGTGACGCCCGGCAGCCGCCAGCAGCGCGCCGACAGCTCCCTCGGGAAGTACGTCGTCGCTGTCCAGGAACATCACGTACGGGGCAGTGGCGGCGGCCAGCCCATCGTTGCGAGGAGTGCCGCATCCGCCGCTGTTCTCCGTGCGGTGGATCACTCGCAACCGCGGATGTCGACGGGCGAGTTCATCGAGCACACGGGCGGTCTCGTCGTCGGACCTGTCATTGACGGCGATGACTTCGCTGACCTCGGGGCCCTGACCGAGCGCCGAGCCGATCGCCTCACCGACAAGGTCCGCGTCGTTGTACGCGATGACCACAACACAGACCCCCTCCGCGGCGGAGGGGGAATCAATGCGGTCGGGCTCGCCGTGTCCAGTGGTCACCCCACGATTTTACGGGAACGGACCGAGGGCCCTTTACCGCCCGGACCCCTGTGTGGCAACGGCTTCAGGACAATTTGCCGGCCATCACCCGGAACCGGCGAAGCCCCCGACCCTGCACGGCGGACGCGGCGCCGGCCGCGTCGAAGCAACGGAGGGATGCGTTGGCCCGCGTACAACTGTCGGGCGTTCCTGCACGTCACACCTTCAGCAAGCGCACCCGGCAAAGAGGTGCGGAGGGAAATGGGAACGCGGGAATGCCACGCAGAGCTGCTGTGCTGATAGCCGCCGTCTTGATGATGATCCTCGGCCTGGCCCCGACGGCGACGGCCAACGACGACGTGCCGGAGCTGGACGGTCTCTACCCACGTGCCCGGATCGAGGTGCCGAAGTCCGACAAGGGACGTCCGCCACCCATCACCCCGGCCTTCATCAACACCCGGAAGTCGGCGGTGAGCGGTGTCCTCATGAAAATCAGCGTCCAATCGAGCTGGGAACGCCTTACCTTGCCCACCACCTTTTCGAACTGCTTCTATCACTCCCGCCGGAGAACCGCCTATTGCGAGTTGAAGGGTACTGCCGAGGCGGGACGCGCGTACGAGACCGATGCTTCGTTCCGCGCTCTGATCAGCGATTGCTGTGAGGTGGACGGCATGTACAGCTACTGGTTCGCACCTCTCGACCGCCCGTGGTGGCACACAGAGGACTACCGCAACACATTCGAGCGGGGCTCGGGGCCCGCGCTCGGATTCGATCCGATCGCCACGGACGGCGACGCTCGCGTCCAGCACCACCCGTTCTACAATCCCTGCTGCGTCCGATTCAGGAGCGCCGGTTACGGCCTCGGCGAGGACCTGGCGGTCAAGGGTGTGACGCTCCGTGGTGCGGTGGGGCAGGAAGCTCACGCCTATGTCTCGGGAACCAGGCCGCGCCGCTTCACCTCCCCCGTCAAGATCAGGGTCGAGCTTCCGGAGGGCACTTCGCTCATGGACCGCCCGGTGGACCTCGACCCCAACATCGGCTCCTGCAGGGTGGAACGGCCCGAAGACCCTCGCCGCCTGCTCTGCGTGGAGTACGACCCCATCCTGCTCCGCGTCCGCATCGACAAGTGGGTCCCAGGGGCGGAGGGCCGGGTCTCGATCACGAAGCCGCCGAACGACCCCGAGCCCGAGAACAACTCGCGGCCGGTCCGGCTGGAGGTCATCGGCTCCGACGGCAAGGTGCTCGAAGCCGAGTGGTACCAGGAGGACAGGGGCCGCCTCGTACTGCTCGGAGCCGCGGCCGCCGTGGCCCTGGCTCTCACCGCGGGCGTGTTCACGCTCGTCAGGCGCCGCCGAAAGGCGGCCACGAGTCACGAAGGGAACGCCCTCGATGCGTTCTGACCACCACGTCCTGCGCGCTGATGCCTTGGAGGCGTGACACAGGATGGCGTCCGGCCAGCTGCCGCCGGCGATGCCACCGCCTGCGGCGGGCTTCCGGCGGGCCGGGGCTCTCGCGCAGCCGGTTCCGATACGGGCGAGAGAACCCGGACGCCCGCCGAACCGGCCCGGATGTACGCGCGGTTCGCTGCCGTGCCGCACCACGGCATCCTCCGGGCCGTCGCCGGTCCGATCGCCGTGGTGCGTCACCGAAGCGCCGCTCCAGGGCCGGTTCGGGGTGACACGCGGGGCACGTCCTAGAAGGGGTCGAAGCCCTCGAACTCCTTCTGCGCCTCGTCCCGCTCGGCCTCGCGGTCCCGCCGCCGCTGCGCGGCCGGACGGGGCGCCTCGAGGCGGTGGTCCTCGCCGCGGCGGCCGAGCATCTCCGCGCCCGCCATCATCGTCGGCTCCCAGTCGAAGACGACCGCGTTGTCCTCGGGGCCGATGGCCACGCCGTCACCGGCGCGGGCACCCGCCTTCATCAACTGGTCCTCGACACCGAGGCGGTTGAGGCGGTCGGCCAGGTAGCCGACGGCCTCGTCGTTGTTGAAGTCGGTCTGGCGCACCCAGCGTTCCGGCTTCTCGCCGCGGACCCGGAAGAGACCGTCCTCCTCCTGCCGGACGGTGAAGCCCGCGTCGTCGACCGCCTTCGGGCGGATCACGATCCGGGTCGCCTCCTCCACGGGCTTGGCGGCCCGCGCCTCCGCGATGATCTCGGCCAGCGCGAAGGACAGCTCCTTGAGGCCCTTGTGCGCCACCGCCGACACCTCGAACACGCGGTAGCCGCGCGCCTCGAGGTCCGGGCGGATCATGTCGGCGAGGTCCTGGCCGTCCGGGATGTCGACCTTGTTGAGGACGACGATCCGCGGCCGGTCGTCGAGGCCGCCGTACTGCCGCAGCTCCTCCTCGATGACGTCGAGGTCGGAGACCGGGTCACGGTCGGACTCCAGCGTCGCCGTGTCCAGGACGTGCACGAGCACCGAGCAGCGCTCGACGTGGCGCAGGAACTCCAGGCCGAGGCCACGGCCCTGGCTGGCGCCGGGGATCAGTCCGGGGACGTCCGCGACGGTGTACACGGTCGAACCCGCGGTCACGACGCCCAGGTTCGGCACGAGGGTGGTGAAGGGGTAGTCCGCGATCTTCGGCTTGGCGGCGCTGAGCACGGAGATCAGCGACGACTTTCCGGCGCTCGGGTAGCCCACGAGCGCGACGTCGGCGACCGTCTTGAGCTCCAGGACGATGTCCCCGGTCTGACCGGGCACACCCAGCAGCGCGAAGCCGGGCGCCTTGCGGCGCGCGGACGCGAGAGCGGCGTTGCCGAGACCGCCCCGGCCGCCCTCGGCGGCCACGAAGGTCGTGCCCTGGCCCACCAGGTCGGCGAGGACGTTTCCCTCCTTGTCGAGGACGACGGTGCCGTCGGGGACCGGCAGGACCAGGTCCTGGCCGTCCTTGCCGGAACGGTTGCCGCCCTCACCGGGCTTGCCGTTGGTGGCCTTGCGGTGCGGGCTGTGGTGGTAGTCGAGCAGCGTGGTGACGGACTGGTCGACGACCAGGATCACGTCCCCGCCACGGCCGCCGTTGCCGCCGTCCGGTCCGCCGAGGGGCTTGAACTTCTCCCGGTGTACGGAGGCGCAGCCGTGGCCTCCGTTACCCGCGGCGACGTGCAGCTCGACGCGGTCCACGAAGGTGGTCATGGATGTGCCTCCAGTAATGACGTGTGACGTACGTACGTAAATGTCTGTCTCTCAACACACGAAAGGCGGACCCGCTTCCCGTACGGGAAGTGAGGTCCGCCCCTCGCGAAGGATTCCGGTCAGGCGACCGGAACGATGTTCACGACCTTGCGGCCACGGTGGGTACCGAACTCCACCGCGCCCGGCTGCAGCGCGAACAGCGTGTCGTCGCCGCCGCGGCCGACGCCGGCGCCGGGGTGGAAGTGGGTGCCGCGCTGGCGGACCAGGATCTCACCGGCGAGCACGACCTGACCGCCGAAGCGCTTCACGCCGAGCCGCTGGGCATTGGAGTCGCGACCGTTCCGGGTGGACGATGCGCCCTTCTTGTGTGCCATCTCTCCTCAGTCCCTTACTTCGCAGCCGTGGGGATGCCGGTGACCTTGATCGCCGTGTACTGCTGACGGTGACCCTGGCGGCGGCGGTAGCCGGTCTTGTTCTTGTAGCGAAGGATGTCGATCTTCGCGCCCTTGTGGTGGTCCACGACCTCGGCCGTGACCTTGATACCGGCCAGCACCCACGGGTCGCTGGTCACGGCGTCGCCGTCGACAACGAGCAGGGTCGAGAGCTCGACCGTGTCGCCAACATTGGCAGTGGAAATCTTGTCAACCTCAACGATGTCGCCGACAGCAACCTTGTGCTGGCGACCACCGCTGCGCACGATGGCGTACACGCGGATCTCTCTCTCGCTCGAACGAAACTCCTGATGCCAGCCGCTCGCACGGGCCTGGGGCCCATGACGGTCCGGAATGGACGAGCGGCCTCTCCCGGCGGGCCGGGAGGGAGGTGCTCAGGAGGTGGACGTGTAAGGAAACACGCCGAGGGTCAAGGTTACGGGGCGCCGCTCGGGGGGTCAAACCGGCCCCCCGCCTCCGACTCCCGGGCCCAACGGCAGCTCCCCGCCTGGCTCCCGAGGTCCCTGCGGTCCCGCCGCCCGACGCGGGTGTGCGGAGCCCGCGCCAACGACGCACCGGCTGGGCCGTGCCGCGTGCCAGGGGGCGTTCCCGGACCCTGCGTGGCACGATGCGGCGTACGCCGCACGGACGGCGGTGGGCCCCCCTCGCCCGGGGGGGGGGGGCCCCCCCCGGCCCCCCGGGGGGGGCGGCCCCCTCCACCCCCCCCGCGTCCGACCCGTCGCCCCCGGGCCCGGGG
>NZ_JBSGZJ010000442.1:0-5944 GCF_053610925.1 Streptomyces sp. NPDC054847
GGCCAGCGCCGCGGCGAGACCGGCGCCGCCGGGCCTCCGGTGCTTCCCTCGCACGTCGACGACGGGCGCGGGCGCGTCCGGGGCCAGGCGCTCGGCGACGCCTTCGATGTCCTCGTCGAGGAGCACGTCCCCGACGACGACCAGCGGGCCCGGGCCGGTCACGACAGCCTCCGGCGGGCGGCGGCGGCCTGGGTGGCGGCCGCTCCCGGCGCGTGCCGCAGGGTCTTCGCGGGCGGCACCGGAGCGGCTGTCGCCTCGTCGAAGGCCTCGCACAGCAGGTGTACGGCGACGAGGTGGGCCTCCTGCACGGTGGCGGCGGTGCCGGCGTCGATGCAGAGGGCGTCGTCGGCGATGTCCGCCAGGGGGTTGGGGCGCGGTCCGGTCATGGCCCACACCAGCAGTCCGGCGGCCCGTCCGGTCTCCGCCGCGCCGGTCAGGTTGGCGCTGCTGCCCGAGGTGGACAGCAGCAGCAGGACGTCGCCGGGCCGGCCGTGGGCGGCGACCTGGCGGGCGTAGACGTGCTCGAAGCCGTAGTCGTTGCCGATCGCCGTGATGCTGGAGGTCTCCGCGTGCAGCGCGATGGCGGAGTGGGCGGGGCGTTCGTCGCGGTAGCGGCCGACCAGTTCGGCTGTCAGGTGCTGGGCCTGGGCGGCGCTGCCGCCGTTGCCGGCGGCCAGCAGGCGGCCGCCGACGGGCAGGACGGCGGCGAGGTGGTGGCCCCATCGGGCGACCTGGTCGAGGCCCTCCCGGCGGAACCGGCCGAGGGCGTCCTGGAGCGACTGGCAGTGCCGGTGCGCGGCCTCCGTGGCAAGTGGTTCGCTCATGCTGGTCGGGCCGTGCGCGCGTCCCTGGGGACGGCGCCGTACCCGCACCTCCTTCGGGCGTCGGTCTCTTCGGACGTCGTGGCGGCGGTCGCCGGTGGCACCGGTCCGGGCGGGCCGGGACGCGGCCGGCGGTGCTGTCAGACCACCCCTGTCGTCCCGGTCACCCGGGCGAGGGCCGGCCGGGCGGCCAGTACCCCCAGGTAGGCGGCTTCGGTGCCGGCGGCGACCCGTGCCCAGCCGAACCGGCTCAGCACCCTGCGGCGTCCGGCCTCCCCGCAGGCCTCCCGCAGCCGGGGGTCCGCGAGCAGTTCGGCCACCGCACGGGCGAGCGCCTCCGGGTCGCGGGGCGGCACGAGCCGCCCGGTGGCCGGGTCGGCGACGGTGTCGAGCTGGCCGCCGACGGCGGTGGCGACGACCGGTTTGCCGCAGGCCATCGCCTCCAGCGGCACGATGCCGAAGGGCTCGTAGTCGCCGGGGCACAGCACCACGTCGGCGGAGCGGATCAGCGGCGCCACCTCCTCGCTCGGGACGCCTCCGGTGAAGTGGACGCGGTCGGCGACACCGAGGCCGTGGGCCAGGTCGCGCAGCCTGCGCACCTCGTGGTCGTCGTCGAGCCGGCCGGGCGGGGGGCCGCCGACGACCAGCAGTTCCACGCCGGGCAGTCTCGTCAGCGCGGTGATGGAGATCGCCGCGCCCTTGCGGGGGACGAGCCGGCCGAGCTGGATCAGCCGGTGGCCCTGGGCACCGCGGGCAGCGGCCGGTCCCTGCGGAGTGAACTGGTCGGTGTCGACGCCGCACGGCACGACACCGACGCGTTCCGGCGGGATGCCCATGGCCGCCAGCTCCGCGACCTCGTCGCGGCAGGTGGCCAGGATCCGGTCGCAGCCGGCGCCGACCTCCTTCTCGCAGGCGATCCGGGCCGGCGGGCTGGTGTCGGCGTGCCGCTGGTGCCTGCGCTTGACCGTGCCGAGGGCGTGGAAGGTGTGCACGAGCGGCAGCCACAGTTCACGGGTGGCGTGCAGGGCGGCCATCCCCGACATCCAGAAGTGCGAGTGCACGAGGTCGGGCGGGTCGCTCTGCCAGTCGCGCACCAGGTGACGTCCGAACCCCAGCATGTGCGGCAGGAGTTCGTCCTTGGGTATCTCCTCCGGCGGGCCCGCGGACACATGGCGCACCTCGACGCCGGCGCGCAGCCGCACCCGGTCCGGCAGTTCCCGCGCGTCCCGCCGGGTGTAGACGGTGACCCGGTGGCCCCGGTCGGCGAGCGCGCCCGCCAGCCGGGCGACGTGGACGTTCTGCCCGCCGGCGTCCACCCCGCCGAGTACGGCGAGCGGGCTGGCGTGCTCCGAGACGAGCGCGATCGACAGCGCTTCGGTTCCGATGGCATCGCTGTAGGTCATGCGCGCACCTCCGTCATCAGTCGCTCCCAGTCGTCCAGGAAACGTTTGAGTCCGTAACGCTGCAGCGCCGCCTGCCGGGCGCGGGCGCCGTCGGCCGCCGCCGCTTCCGGTTCCTCCAGGTACCGGCGTACGGCGCGGGCGAGGACGTCGGGCCGGGTGGACAGCGTCCCGGTGCCGGGCGGCACCGCCTCGACGGCCTCCGTGGTGGCGAGGGCGACGACCGGCATCCCCAGATGCATCGCCTCCAGCAGCGAGAGACCGAGGGAGGTCCAGCGCACCGGGTGGAGATACAGCCGGCGTTCGGCCATCGCACCGTGCAGTTCCCGCTGCGGCAGATCGGCGGTGCGGCAGCGGTCCGGCGGCAGGCCGAGGTGTTCCGCCAGGCCGTCGGTGCGCATGCCGAACACATCGAGCGGGGCGGCCTCCGCGAGCCCGGCGAGCAGGTCCGTACCCGTCCATCGGCCGCGTCGTACCGGCTCGTTGACCACGACGGCCGCCCGCGCCAGCCGCCCGGTGTAGAGGTGTCCCGGGTCGACGACGCCGTGTTCGACGACCACGGTCCTGGTGGAACCGTTGTCCCAGAACAGCCGGTTGAAGTGCGTGACGTGCACCAGCGTCAGATCGTCGCGGTCGGCGAACGGGTGCCGGGTGGCGGGTACGTCGCCGTCCGGCGCGTTGTGCTCGAGGTAGACGGCCGGTATGTCGCGGCCGGGCCGGCGTCCGCCGAGCCAGCGCTCGGCGAGTGCCATCTCGTGCGGCCGTTGCAGTACGACGAGGTCGACCTGCGCGTCGCGCAGCTGCTCCGGCGTCGTCTCCCGCACCGTGTCCGGCCAGTCGAAGGTACGGGCCCGCCCGAGCCCGTCCGGGTCGCGGCCGGGGGTGACCGGAACGAGATACGTGTGGGGGCCCTGCACGAACGCCGTCGTCCAGGAACCGTGCACATGCCACAGCAGAATGTTCATCGTCGTGCTCCTCGCTCCTTGTCCGTGGCGCCGAGGGCCGCCACCGCGGCGAGCACCTCCGCGTTGCCGACCCCGTCGAGGCAGGGGTGCCCGGCCACGGGACACTTCCGCGCGCGGCTGCCCGCGCACGGTGCCCGCTGGTCGCCCAGCAGCACGTGCGGGACGTTGTAGGGGCGCCAGCGGTCGGCCGGCACCACGGGCGCGAACAGGCAGGCCACCGGCGTGCCGACCGCGGCCGCGAGGTGCCCGGGGCCGGTGTTGCCGACCACGGCCACCCGCGCCCCGGCGAGCACGCCCGCCAGCTGGGGGAGGGACGTCATCCCGCCCAGGTCCAGCGCGTGGTCCGCCGCGACCTGGGCGGTCAGGTCCTTCTCGGCCCTGCCTCCCGTGACCACGACGCGGTGGCCGGCGGCGGAGAGCGCGGCTGCGGCCTCTGCCGCCCGTTCCGCGCTCCAGGCCCGGGCGGGGACGGCGGCGCCCGGATGCAGCACCACGTACGGCTCCGGCCCGGTCAGATGCTCGGTCCCGGGCGGCGCGCTGACGCGCAGGGAGCCGTCGTCGCCGGGCGGCAGGGCGAAGCCCGCGTCCAGGGCGAGGTCCAGCGCGGCGCGGGCCTCGTGGCGGCGCGGCTTGCGGTGGTGCCTGAGGTCCAGCAGCGCACCGGGGTAGTCCTCGCAGTCGGCCGCGGTCCAGCCGACGCCCGCGAGCTTCAGGAGCAACGCGATCGGCAGCGGGCTCTGATGGTGGGAGACGAGGATCAGGGCCCGGTCGTAGCGGCCGGCCCGCAGCCTCTCCAGGAGTTGCTGCGTCACCTCGTACGACACGGGCGCCGGCTCCAGTCCCACCCAGGGGGCGTCGTGGACCAGCACCTCGTCGACGCCGGGCAGCAGGTGCGCGGCGTGGACACCGAGCGGTCCGCAGAGCAGCGCGGTGTGCGAGGAACCCGCGGCGACGGCGCGCACGGCGGGTCCGGCCAGCAGCACGTCACCGGCGCTGTCGAGCCGCACGACCAGCGTTCTGGGCCTGGTCACGGCCACTCCTCGCGTACGAAGGCCGGCAGGCAGGTGGAGAGGGTCATGCCCCCGCTCCCACGGCCCCGCCCGCCGCCGGCGGCAGCCGTCGCCGCGGCGGGCACCGGTGTACCGCTCACGGGAAGGACGCGGGTCAGTCGGTCGGGACGCTGCTGAGGGCCGGCGGTCCGGTCCGTCTCCGCCGGGGGGCGCGCGACGGCCGGTGGCGTCACGGCACGTTCCGGGCGGTCCGCCGCGGTCCGCGGTGCCGCCGGGTTGCCGCACCGTGCGGCCGGGTCCAGGACGAGCCGTACCGCGCGCAGCAGGTCGGGAGCGGTCTCGGGCGCCGCCGCGATCTCCTCGGGCCGGGTGGCCGCGGTGGGCACGAGGACCCCCCGCGCGCCCGCGGCGAGCGCGGCCGTCACGTCGGAGCCGATGTCGCCGATGACGACGGTGCGCGACGGGCACACGCCGAGGCGTTCGCACGCGGCGAGCACGAGTCCGGGCGCGGGCTTGCGGCACCGGCAGCCGTCGTCGGGCCCGTGCGGGCAGACGGCCCATACGGCGAACGGCCCGAGCAGGGCGTCGATACGCCGCTGCACCGCCGCCACTTGACGAAGGGTCAACCTGCCTCGGGCCACGCCCGACTGGTTGCTGACGACGCCCACCGGCATGCCCAGCGCGCGCAGGGCGGCCAGGGCCTCCCAGGCGGACGGCATCGGCACGACACGCGTCGGATCGCCGTTGTAAGGCACGTCGACGACGAGTGTGCCGTCGCGGTCGAAGAGGACCGCGTCGGGCAGGTCGGCGGCGTCCGGCGGCAGCGGGGTGCCCCGCGCCACCGGCGGGCCGTGGAAGAGCCACGGGCCGGTGCCGTGTCGCTCCGGTCCCCTCGGGTGCCGGGCCTCGGAGGAGTCGCTCATGGCAGCACCCGCTCCCGCACCGCCCGGCCGGACTCTTCCGGGATCACGGCCTGTACGGGCCGCGGCAGCGGCCGCGTCCGGCGGTGGCGGAGGTGTGCGCCGAGCCAGTGCCAGGTGGCGACGGGCGGGACGACGGCGCTGGTCAGCGCCATCGAGATGATCTCGTCGCGGGTCCGGGGGCCCGGCGCGATCCGGGCCCAGGCGAACTCGGCGGTGCCGGCGAGCCAGAGCGCGGCGCAGGCGGTGGCCGCGACGGGCCTGGCCAGCGCCGCGCACGTCAGCGCGGCGGCCGCCGAGGCCGTCACGGCGAGGTGGCGGGGCAGGCGCCCCCGTGGCGCGTCCGCCCGCCGCCACCAGTCGCGCCCGTGGAGCCGGTTCATCAGCACGTCGTCGGCGTTGCCCGCCTGGACGCGTACGGAGACCCAGCGGCCGGCCGGCCGGACCGGATGCGTGGTGGTGCGGCTGCCCGCGGCCAGGTCCCACCCGGCCGCCCGGACGCGCAGCGCCAGGTCGGCGTCCTCCCGGAAGGCGCGCGGGAAGCGTTCGTCGAAGCCGCCGACGGCCTCCAGCACTTCCCGCCGGTAGGCCATGTCGGCGGTGATCCAGCGGGCGGTGGCCAGGCCCGCGGTGTTGCGCTCCCAGTCGGTGGGCGGGCGGTCCGTGGGCAGCGGGACCTCGATCCGGGCGGTGACGCCGCCGGTGCGGGGCCCGGCCGCCGCGAGGTCACGGGCCAGGTCGTCGCACCAGGTGGGTCCGGGCACCACGTCGTCGTCGAGGAAGACGATCCAGGGGACGGGGCCGGCCACCCGCAGACCGGTGTTGCGG
>NZ_JBSGZJ010000443.1:0-5942 GCF_053610925.1 Streptomyces sp. NPDC054847
GGTCTCGCCGCGGCGCTGGCCGCCCAGGACGGCCGCGAGGTGGTCCTCGTCACCGCCCTCGGCGACGACCCTGCGAGCGAGGCGGTACGACGGGCGCTGAAAGGGCGCGTCCGGCTGGCCGAACTCCCGCTGCGGGGAACCCTGCCGGTCAAGACCCGGGTGCTGGCCGGCGGGCGGCCCCTCGTACGCCTCGACCGCGGCGGCGGCACACCCGGCAGCCCCGGCGCCGCCGTGGCCGAGGCGCTGGCAGAGGCGGAGGCCGTCCTCGTTGCCGACTACGGCAGGCACACCGCCGACGCCGTCCGTGAACAGCTCGCCGAGGCCGCCCACCGCATGCAGCTGGTCTGGGACCCGCACCCCCGCGGCGCCGCCCCCGTCCCCGGCGCCCGGATCGTCACACCGAACGCCGCCGAGGTCCGCTCGCTCACCGGCTCTCCCGCCGAAGAGGAGCCCTCGCTGCGCGACTTCGCGGAACGTGGCTCGCGACTGGCGGACCGCTGGCTGGCGGCGACCGTCGCCGTCACCCTGGGCGAACGCGGCGTCCTGCTGACCCGGCCGGGCGGCGGCACGCCCATGCTCGTCCCCGCGCCCTACCGCGCCGACGGCGACCCCTGCGGCGCGGGTGACTGCTTCGCCGCGGCCACCGCCGCCGCCCTGGCGGACGGCGCGCTCCCCGAGGAGGCGGTGCAGCGCGGCGTGGCCGGCGCTGCGGCGTTCGTGGCGGCGGGCGGCGCCGGCAATCCGAAGCTGTGGCGGACGGCGTTCGCCGGCAGGACGCGGCACGGGGCGGCGACGGACCCGTTCGCGCTCGTGGAGAGCGTCCGGGCGCGGGGCGGCACCGTGGTCGCCACGGGCGGCTGCTTCGACCTGCTGCACGCCGGGCATGTGGGCCTGCTGGAGAGCGCGCGCCGTATCGGCGACTGCCTGATCGTGTGCGTCAACTCCGACGCCTCGATCACGCGTCGCAAGGGGCCGGGCCGTCCGCTCAATCCGGTGGAGGACCGGGTGCGGGTGCTCGCCGGACTGGGCAGCGTCGACGCCGTCGCCGTCTTCGAGGAGGACACCCCGATCGCGCTGCTCAGCAGGCTGCGGCCGGACGTGTGGGTCAAGGGCGGCGACTACTCCGTGGAGGACCTGCCGGAGGCCGACGTGGTACGCGCCTGGGGCGGGCAGGCGGTCGTCCTGCCCTACCTCGACGGCCGCTCCACCACGCTGCTCGCCCACCGCGCGGCCGAATCGGCGAAGCCGGTCGACACCCCGCCGCGCTGACCCACCACGACGGCCCGCGCACCTCGCCGGCCGCACGGCCCGCCGCCGAAGGAGACCGGATGAGCACCCGCACCGGCGAGAGCCCGAGCACTGCGACGAGCCCGCGCCCCCGTGTCCTGGTGCTGCGGGCACTCGGTCTCGGCGATCTGCTCGCCGCCGTACCCGCCCTGCGGGCCCTGCGGCGCGGGCTGCCCGGACACGACATCGTGCTGGCCGCGCCCGCCCGGCTGACCACGGCCGCCGCGGCGACGGGGCTCGTCGACCGGCTGCTGCCCGCCTCCGCGCCCGGCAGGGCCGTACCGGCGGAGCTGAGCTGGGACGGTCCGCCGCCGGACATCGCCGTGGACCTGCACGGGAACGGTCCCGCCAGCCGCGGGCTGCTCGCCGGGCTGGGGCCCCGCGACCTCTACGCTTACGGGCTGCCGGACGGTCCGGTGTGGCGGGACGACGAGCACGAGCGGGAGCGCTGGTGCCGCCTGCTCGAAGGACACGGGCTGCCGGCCGACCCCGAGGACCTGTCCGTGCCGCCGCCCGCCACCCGCTCACCCGCACCGGGCGCCGTGGTCGTGCATCCGGGCGCCGACGCGGCGTCCCGCCGCTGGCCCACGGAGCGCTTCGCCGCCGTGGCGCGCGAGCTGCACCGTGCCGGACACCGTGTCGTGGTGACGGCCGGGGCGGCGGAGGCCCGGCCGGCGGCCTCGGTGGCCCGCCTGGCCGGGCTGCCCGACGGGGCGGTGCTCGGCGGGGCGGGCGGCGACATCCCGTTCGACGTGCTCATGGCCCTGGTCGCGGAGGCACGCTGCGTGGTGGTGGGGGACACCGGGCTCGCCCATCTGGCGACGGCCCTCGGCACCCCGTCCGTCACCCTGTTCGGCCCGGTGGCGCCCCGGCTGTGGGGCCCGCCCGCCCGGCCGCGCCACCGGGTGCTGTGGCACCCGGACGCCGACGACCCGCCGCGTCCCGGTGACGCCCACGGCGACCGGCCCGACGAGCGGCTGCTGCGCATCACCGTCGAGGAGGTACTCGACGCCGTACGCAGCCTGCCGCTGCCCGGGGCAGGGCCGCCGGCCGGTCAGGCAGCCGTGCTCAGACCGGGCTGACCGGTCAGCGCCGGCCCCTCGGTCCGTACGACCACCGGCTTCGCGGTGACCCGGCGTTCCCGGAACACGTAGCCCGCGCCGATCGCGCCCGCGATCAGCAGTCCGCCGGTCACCAGCGCCCCGCGCGCACCGGCCAGCTCCATCAGCAGCCCGAGCGCCGGGGGACCAGCGAGGCCCCAGAGGGTACGGACACTGCCCCACACGCCCAGCACCCGGCCCCGCATGTGCGGCGGCGGATCGGTCTGGAGCACGGTCGTGCCCGCGGTGTCGGAGACCGACTCCACGAGGGCCATCGGCAGCACGATGATCAGCAGTATCGCGAGCGACGGCGAGAGACCCGCGACGATCTGCAGGACACCGCCGGCCGCCGCGAGGGCGCCCACCAGCCGCACGGACGGCTTGCGCAGCCGCGCTCCGAGCACCGCGCCCAGGATGCCGCCGACGGCGAGCACGGTGGACACGGTGCCGAAGGCCCCGGCACCGCCGGCCAGCGGCCCGACCACGAGCACGGCGAGCGTGAGCTGGTAGTTCCGTCCGAAGACGGCGCTCAGCCCGGTGATCCCCGCGAGCGCGACCAGCCTCGGCCTGCGCATGAAGTACCTCAGGCCTTCGCGCATGCTCATGTCGTCGCCCGGATCCTGTGCGGCGGCGGCCTTCTCCGTCCGGCGCTCCGACCGGGAGCGGACCGCGCCCGCCACGGGGCGCAGGAACGGTATGACGGCGGTCACGAAGAGGAAGGAAAGCCCGTTGGCCGCATAGGCGGCGGCCGTGCCGAGGAAGCCGACGGTCACACCGGCGAGCGCCGCGCCCGCCAGCCGGCCCGCGTTGTGCACCAGCGAACCGACGCCGATCGCGGAGGGAACGTCCTCCGTCCTGACGAGGTCGTTGCCGAGCAGCGCGCACGCCGGGCCGTCGACGGTGGCGATGACTCCCGTGACAGCGGCGAGCGCCATCAGGACACCCAGGTTCAGCTGGTCCATCGCCACGAGGAACGCCGTCGTGAACGCCACGGCGCCCAGCAGCGCCTGGCTCACCGCCGCGGTCAGCTTGCGGGGCCAGCGGTCGACGGCGGCGCCGCCGGCGAGGCTCATCAGCAGCCCGGGCGCGGCCTGCACGGACATCGAGAGTCCGGTCGCGGCGGCCGATCCCGTGATCTGGAGCACCAGCAGGTTCTGCACGGTGAGCTGCATCCACGTACCGGCGTTCGACACGAAGTTCGCGACGGACCACCAGCGCATGCTGCGGTACTTGAGGCAGCGCCACGGCGAACGGTCGCCCAGTAGGCGCTGCGCGAGACGGCCGGACGGAGCCGGGGAGGCGGACGGGGCGGAGGAAGAAGAAGGCACGGTGAACACTCGGGTGACGAGCCCCCGAGGGACCCATGTGGCGGAATGCGGCGGAAGCTCGGAACACCGGCTGCACTGCGCGGTCGCTCCACCGGATCTTGACGGCGCCCCACCACGGAAGACTGTCCCCCCGCACGTCCGTTGACGGCGAAAGGCGCTCCCCGGCAGGGCGCAGCCCATCGTGGCAGACGGCTTCGGAGAAGCGGTTCGAGCGACCTCGCCCACGGTGCCCGCGACGGGCCGGAACCCTTGCGGGCACTGGGATCGGGCACTTCTGGTGTGCTTGCTCACAGGCCCTTTAGAGCGGCCGCGCGGGGCATGGCGCGAGTGCCGGAGACAGTTGCGCGCGTCACAGTGGAGTGGATGCGGTGCGGCAGGGTACCCACCGGAGCCGATGCCGTGTCAGCCGCACGCCGAGCGGCATCCGAACGGGCGCGGACGGAAGGCAGAGCATTGAGCAGCGGAGTGCAGGTCGACCTTCAAGGCAGGCAGGCCCTGGTGACGGGCGGCGCGAGAGGCCTCGGCGCGGCGATCAGCCGCCGGCTGGCCGGCGCGGGGGCGAGCGTCCTGGTCGCTGACGTACGCAGGGACCTCGCGGAGGAACTGTGCGAGGACCTGGCCCGGCAGGGCGGCAAGGCGGAGTTCGTGGCGCTGGACGTACGGGACTCCGCCGCGGTCGCGGACGTCTTCCGCGAGCTGGACGAGGACGGCGGCCGGGTCGACCTCCTCGTCAACAACGCGGCCGTCGACGTCTGCAAGCCGATCGAGCACCTGACGGCCGAGGAGGTGAGCCGGGTGATCACCACCAACCTGCTCGGCCCGATGTTCCTCTGCCTGGAGACCTACCGCCGCATGGTCGCGCGTGGCGGCGGTCACATCGTCAACATCCTCTCCACCGCGGCCAACCGCACCTGGACGGAGGCGGGACCGTACGCGGCCGGCAAGTCCGGGCTGCGCGCCTTCACCCACACCCTGTTCCAGGAGGCGCAGCGCGACTGTCCCGGGATCGGCGTCACCGGCATCATCGCCGGCGGCATGGCGACCCCGTTCATCCTCGACCGCTTCCCGGACGCGGACCTGACCATGCTCCAGAGCCCCGACATCGTCGCCGACACCGTCCTTTACGCCCTGTCCGTGCCGGACACCAGCGCGGTCTCCGAACTGGTCGTCGTGCCGCGCAAGGAGCCCTCATGGCCGTGACCCCAGGAGCAGCCGCCTCGTCCTCGCCGGGCGCCGGCCGGCCGGTCGCCATCGTCACCGGCGCCGACTCCGGCATCGGTCGGGCCACCGCCGTGCGGCTGGCCGCGGCGGGCATGGACGTCGGGATCACCTTCCACACCGACCAGGAAGGGGCGCAGGAGACGGCCGAGGAGGTACGCGGCCACGGTCGCCGTGCCGCCGTCGCCCGGATGGACCTCACGGTCCTGCCCGGCGCCGCCGACGTCATCGACCGGCTCGCCGGTGAACTGGGCCGGGTGGACGTGCTCGTCAACAACGCCGGCACCGGCACCGCCGCACCCTTTCTCGACCTGGACCTCGACACGGTCCGCCAGGTCGTCGACGTGGACCTCGTCGGCCCGTTCCTGTGCGGTCAGCGGGCCGCCCGCCGCATGATCGACCAGGGGGACGGCGGCAGGATTGTCAACGTCACCTCGGTCCACGAGCATCAGCCGAGGGTCGGCGCCGCCCCCTACTGCGCGGCCAAGGGCGGTCTCGGTCTGCTCACCCAGGTGATGGCCCTCGAACTCGCCGAACACGGCATCACGGTCAACTCCGTCGCACCCGGGGAGATCGCCACTCCCATGACCGGCCAGGAGGACACGGACGTCCACGCCGAGGAGCGGCCGGGCATCCCGCTGCGCCGCCCCGGCGACGCACGGGAGGTCGCGGCGGTCATCGCCTTCCTCGCGGGCCAGGACGCGGGTTACGTCACCGGAGCGTCGTGGTCGGTCGACGGCGGGATGCTGCGGATGGGCCCCATGGCCGGATCGCACCTCCAGGACGACTCCTGGCGCAGGCCCTGAGGCAGCGAGCCGTACCGGCCGCGGCGACCATGAGGACCGCTCCCGCCCCCTCATGCGGGAGCGGCCTCGTCGGTGGGGGCCGTGCCGTGGTGCTGCGGCCGTGTCGCGCGGGCCGCGGTCGTGCGGGCCGTTGCCGTGGCGCCGGCCCGGGACCGGGGGGAGTCGGGGGGGCCCCCGGCGGCGGCGGCCTTCCCGTACCACAG
>NZ_JBSGZJ010000444.1:0-5932 GCF_053610925.1 Streptomyces sp. NPDC054847
GTGCGGCCCCGGCCTTCGTGCTGCGTGTGCCGGTCAGTAGACGGCCGGCCAGCCGCCGCCCCAGCCCAGCCAATTGACGCCGAGCTTGGGGGTGCCGCCGTCCTGGCCGTCGTAGTAGTGGTAGACGAGCAGGTGGCCGTCCGCGTCCTTGATGACGGACTGCCCGCCCGGGCCGATCACCCGGCCGTGGGACTCGAGGACGAGCGTGCCGCCGTTGTTCATCATCGGTACGCCGGCGCGGTCGGTGTAGGGCCCGGTGACGCGGCCGGCCCGCCCGACCTTGATCTTGTAGGTGGACGAGGTGCCGGCGCAGCACGTGTCGTACGAGGCGAAGAGGTAGTAGAGGCCGTTGCGCTTGACCAGTTGCGGCGCCTCGACGGCGCGGCTGCCGGTGGGACGGGAGGCGAGGGAGTACCGCGTCCTGTCGCCGGCGTGCTGCTTGCCCGTGCCGGGGTCGAGGCGGATCATCTTGATCCCGGTCCACCAGGAACCGAAGGTGAGCCACCAGGTTCCGTCGTCGTCGACGAACAGGTTCGGATCGATGGCGTTGTGATCGCTCGACGCGTCCGTGCTGTGGACGATGCCGTGGTCGGTCCAGCTGCCCGGCAGGCCGGTGGAGGACGTCGCGAAGCCGATCGCCGACGTGTTGGAGCCGAAGCGGGAAACGGCGTAGTACATCAGGTACTTGCCGCCGTGGTACGAGATGTCGGGGGCCCATGCCTCCGGTACGGAGGAATAGCGGCTCCACCAGGAAGGCACGGTGGGGAAGGCGGAGCCTCCGGCCCGGAAGGCGATCCGGTCGGTGGACGAGCGCATGGCCAGTCCGCCGCCGGTGGCGTAGAGCAGGTAGGTGCCGTCGGAGCGGCGGACCATGGTGGGGTCGTGCACCACGATGTCGCCGGTCACGTGCCCCGGCGCCGGGTAGGCGAGTGCCGTACCCGGGGCCAGGGCCATCAGCGTGGCCAGGGGGATCGACACCAGTGCGCGTGCGAGCGGGCGGGGCAGGAGTGCTGAGCGGCTCATTGCGGTGACTCCTTCTTCGGACAACCGTACCGACGGGCCCGCTCTTCGGGCCCGTCCTACTGGCCGGCGAGACCCGTGTGCGCGATACCGCGCACGATCTGCCGCTGGAAGAGCATGAAGACGATCAGCAGGGGCAGTCCGGCGATCACGAGCGCCGCCATGATCTGCGCGTAGCGGACGCCGAACGAGGACTGGACATTGACCAGGCCGACGGGCAGGGTCATGCCGCCCGGATCGGTGGTCACCAGGAACGGCCAGAGGAAGTTGTTCCAGGTGGAGATGAAGGTGAAGATCGCGACGGCGGCGAGCACCGGCCGGGACAACGGCATCACGATCGTCCAGAACACCCGCCAGCGTCCGGCGCCGTCGACGAACGCGGCCTCCTCCAGCTCGCGGGGCACTCCCTCGAAGAACTTCACCAGGATGAAGACCATGGCCGGGACGGCGACCTGAGGCAGGATCACGCCCCAGTAGGTGTCGACGAGTCCGAGCTGCACCATCTCGGTGAACAGCGGGGCTATGAGCACCTGCGGCGGCACCATGATGCCGGCGAGCACCACTCCGTAGAGCAGCTTGCGGCCGCGGAAGTCGGTGCGGGTGAAGCCGTACGCGGCCATCGCGCAGGTCAGGACCGTCAGCACGGTCGTCATGACCGAGATGTACGCGGAGTTCATCATCCAGCGCATCAGGTCGCCGGACTCCCACACCTTGGTGTACGCCTCGAACGTGATCCGCGAACCGAACCACTCGAGCGGGGTCTTCGTCGTCTCGCCCTCCGGCTTCAGCGAGGTGGCGACCGCCCAGGCGAGCGGGATCAGCCAGGCCACGGTGAGGGCCAGGGCGACGACCAGCAGAGTGATCCTGCCCGCGCTCCAGCGGGGCCGGCGGCCCGTGGATCCGGCGTCGGAGGCCGTGCGGGGCGCGCGACGGGGGGTGATGGTGGCGGAACCGCTCACTTTGCGGCCTCCTCAGCTCGGCGCCGGGACAGCATCGGCTGCACCAGGGAGACGATCAGGATCAGGGCGAAGAAGATGTAGGACACCGCGGAGGCGTAACCGATGCGGTAGCCGGTGAAGCCCTGCTGGTAGACGTACTGCAGGATCGGCCGGGTCGATTCGTCCGGACCGCCGCCGGTCATGATGTAGACCTGGTCGAAGATCTTCAGAGATGCCAGCACCTGGAGGACCACCACCAGTCCGGTGGTGCGGCGCAGCATCGGCAGGGTGATGTGCCACAGCCGGTTCCAGGCCCCGGCGCCGTCGAGTTCGGCGGCCTCGTACAGGTGGACCGGGATGGCCTGGAGGGCGGCGAGGTAGAGCAGGAAGTTGAAGCCGACGGTCCACCAGACGGTGGTCGCCACGACGGAGAGCATCGCGTAACGCTCGTCGCTGAGCCACCCGATGCCCGGTTCCAGTCCTACGGCGGCCAGCAGCTGGTCGGCGAGGCCGAAGCCGGACGGGAAGATCATCTGCGCGAAGAGCAGACAGACGACGCCGGACGGCAGCAGGAACGGCGCGAACCAGCTGAGCCGCCACAGCCACTGCACCACCCTCAACTGGTGGGACAGCAGGGCCAGTCCGAGGCCCACGAGGACCAGCGGGACGGTGGAGAGCACCGTGAACCAGACCGTGTTCCACAGCGAGGACCAGACGTCGGGATCGACGAGGGCCTCGGCGTAGTTGGCGAAGCCGACGAACTCCCCTTCCTTTCCGGTGATGTTCTCGCTCGTCATGCTCATCCCGAGGCCGGAAAGCAGCGGCCAGATCAGGAACATGGCGTAGACGAGCAGGAACGGGGCGACGAACACCAGGCCGTGTTCGGTCCACTTGCGGTGGACCGGGCGGACCGGTCCGCCGGGGGCGGCGGCGCGCTTCGTCACCGGTGACGGCGGTGCCGCGGTGGTGGTGGTCATGACGCGGCTCCGGGGAGTGGGTTGGGGGTGTCGAGGAGGTTCCGGAGGCGGGCCTTGGCCTCCGTGAGGGCACCGCGCGGGGTGCGGGACCCGGTGAGCACGCCGGAGAAAACGGCGCCGAGTTCGATCCACATCCGGGAGGCGGAACCGGTGAACCAGGCGGGCTCGTCGAGCGCCACGTCGTCGATCACGCCGCGGTACTCGGACTGCGGTTTCAGTTCGAGATACGCGGGATCCTTCAATACCGGGAGGTACGCGGGCACATGGCCGCCCTCGGCCCAGGCGACGGAGTTGCGGAGCATCCAGGCGACGAGCCGGTGCGCGGCCTCGTTGGTGGCGCCGCCGCGGCCGGCCTGGTGCGGGAGGACGAAGGCGTGGCAGTCGGCCTGGGTGCCGGGCCGGCCGAAGAGGGTGGGCACGGTGGTCATGGAGAACGGGATGCCGGTGGTGCGGAAGGAGGAGATCTCCCATTCGCCGTTGAGATGGAAGGCGGTCTTTCCGCCGTTGAAGATGCCGACGGAGGCGCCGTAGTCGGCGCGGCGCACCATCAGCCCCTCCTCCGCGAGGCCGGCCATGTACTCGAGCACCCGCAGCGCCTTGGTGTCGTCGAGGGCGAGGCGCTTGCCGTCCTCGGAGAGGACCTTGCCGCCGGTCTGCGAGTAGAAGGTGGCGAACAGCCGCCACGGGGTGATGCAGTCGGGTCCGAGTGTCTCGGTCACGAGGCCGGGCCGACCGGTCACCTTCTTCGCTGCGCGCAGCGCGTCGGCGAACTCCTCGGCTCCTTCGATCGTTTTGAGCCGGCCGCCCGCCATGAGGCCGGCCTTCTCGCACACCTCTGTCTGGAAGTAGAGGACGAAGGGGTGCGTGTCGAGCGGGACGGCGTACTGCTCGCCGGCCACCCGGCCGCGCTGCCAGATGCCGGCCGGGAAGTCCTGTTCGCGGACCCCGAGGTCGGCGAGGAGGTCGAGGTCGAAGGGGTCGATGAGCCGGCCGGGGGCGAAACCGGCGAGCCTCGCCAGGTGCAGCACGGCCAGTTCGGGCGCGCGTCCGCCGGCGCCGGCCATGCCCAGTTTCGTGTAGTAGGGGGCACCCCACTGGAGGGTCGCCGCCTCCAGGGAGACGTCCGGGTGCTCGGCACGGAACTCGTCGAGCATGCCCTGCATGTTGACGCCGTCCCCGCCGCCGAACAGATGCCAGAACCGCAGGCGGGTCTGCCCCGGTCCGGCGACGGTGGACGGTGCGGCGCAGCCGGACAGCGGGCCGAGGGCCGTGGTGGCGGCCAGGGCGCCGATGCCGCCGGCGAGGGCGCGGCGCCGGCTGAGGCGATGTGGATGCATGGCGGCTCGTCTCCGAGGAAGAAGGGGTCGTGAACTGCTGCTGTTTGACTTCGTATGAGTGAGTTCTGCCGTGTACGGGTGAGTTGTTGTGGGCTGTGGTGGGTGAGGGCTCGCAGGGCGGATGGGGGTTCGTCTGTCGAATGGGTGACCTTTGCGGGTCGGGGTCGTTGGGGGTGGTGGCGGGTGCGTGTGGTGCGGAGGGGGTGGACACTGTGGGCGGTCTGCGGGAGTTGGCGGCGCCGTTCGTGGTGACCGGACCTTCGGGTGTGGCAGTGCGTACCGGGCTCAAGGGCCTCATTGCGGAGGATGAGGAGGTGCTGCGGCTGGTGGGTGCGCATCTCGGGTCGCTGGCCTCACGTGATCTCAAGGCGCGGTGTTTGGAGGGTCTGGAGCACTCCGCCGGGTCGTGGGCGGTCCGGAAGCGCGGCCTGACGGGTGTGTCGTCGTCGCGGTGGGCGGGGTCGATCACGAAGGCCACGCATGATCAGTGGGCGCTGGCCCGGCGCGGGCAGGCCGCGCACATCCACAGCCTTGAAGCCGGTGTCGCGACGATCCGGCATCGGTTGTCGCTGCCGGTCGGACACAAGGGCACGAAGCGTGCCGCGGGTGGTTACCGTTCGCGGCGGGAGTGGCATGCCAAGGCCCGGCGCCTGCGGGTGCTGGAGGACCGGCTCGAGAAGGTGCGGGCCGAGCGGGACGCGGGCCGGGTGCGCGTGGTGCGGGGCGGCAGACGACTGCTCGGCACCCGTCACCATCTGGCCGATGCGGGACTGACCGCAGCCGAGTGGCGCCGGCGGTGGGAGGCCGAGCGCTGGTTCCTTACGGCGGACGGCGAGTCGGGGAAGAGGTTCGGCAACGAGACGATCCGCATCACCCCCGACGGCGAGGTGTCGATCAAACTCCCGGCACCCCTGGCACATCTGGCGAACGCTGCACACGGCCGGTACGTACTCGCCACGCAGGCCTCCTTCGCGCACCGGGGCGCCGAGTGGGCGGACCGGGTGGCGGCGAACCGGGCCGTGGCCTACCGCATCCACCACCACACCGAACGCGACCGCTGGTACGTGACCGCCTCCTGGCAGATCCCATCGGTCAAGACCGTTCCGCTCGAAGCCGCCCTCGCCCACGGTGTGATCGGGGTCGACATGAACGCCGACCACCTCGCCGCCTGGCGCCTGGACACCCACGGCAACCCCTGCGGTGAACCCCGCCGCTTCTTCTACGAGTTGACCGGCACCGCCCCCCACCGCGACGCCCAAGTACGCCACGCCCTCACCCGCCTCCTGCACTGGGCCCGGTCCTGTGATGTCACAGCCATCGCGGTCGAGGACCTCGACTTCCAGACCGAGAAAACCAGGGAGAAGCACGGCCCCAGGCGAAGGTTCCGCCAGCTGATCTCCGGCATGCCCACCGGCCGGCTCCGCGCCCGCCTGACCTCCATGGCCGACGCCACCGGCATCACGATCATCGCCGTCGACCCCGCCTACACCAGCAAATGGGGCGCCCAGCACTGGCAGAAACCCCTCACCAGCACCACCCGCAAGACCAGCCGGCACGATGCCGCGAGCATCGCGATCGGCAGGCGCGCCCAAGGGCACCCGATCCGGCGACGGACGACACCGCCCCCGCACGACCAGAGCGATCGTGCGGGGCATCGGAC